>NZ_JBHXBO010000168.1:0-9285 GCF_042726775.1 Oerskovia sp. NPDC060287 | reverse complement strand
GGATGAACCAGATCGCGATCCATGCCACCACCATCCCGGACGCTCCCGCCTTGCGCTACCACGGCAAGACGGCCCCCGGTCCGGACCCGTCAGCGGTAGACCATGCCCATGAGCTCGCGCACGTCGGCGAGCGTCCGGTCCGCGATCTCGTTCGCCCGCGCGTTGCCGCGCGCGAGGATCTCGAGCACGTCCGGCCCGTCGCCTGCCGCGAGCGCCGCGCGCCGGGCTCGGAGGGGTCGCAGGTGCTCGACGAGCGCCTCGGTCACGAGCGCCTTGAGCCGTCCCGCTCCCGCGTCACCCACCTCGTCCGCGATCTCCTCGGGCGTGCGCCCCGTGCACAGCGACGCGATCGTCAGGAGGTTCGCGACCTCGGGCCTGGCCTCGGGCTCGTAGGTGATGGCCCGCTGGGCGTCGGTCTTGGCCCGCTTGACCCAACGGGCCGTCTCGTCCTCGCTCGCCCCGAGCGGCAGCGTGTTCCCCCGGCTCTTGCTCATCTTGGTGCCGTCGGTCCCGAGGATCGTGGGCGAAGGAGCGAGCAGCGCGTCGGGCTCGGGGAAGTAGGGGTTGGCGGCGGAGTACCGCTGGTTGAAGCGCCGCGCGACCGTGCGCGTCATCTCGAGGTGCGGCAGCTGGTCCTGTCCCACGGGCACGAGGTTGCCGTGGCAGAAGAGGATGTCGGCGGCCTGGTGCACGGGGTAGGTCAGCATGAGCCCGCTCATCGCCCGGCCGCCGGTTGCCGCGGTCTCGGCCTTGACGGTCGGGTTGCGATCGAGCTCGGCGACGCTCACGAGGCTCAGGAACGGCAGCAGGAGCTGGTTGAGCGCGGGGACCGCGCTGTGCGTGAAGACCGTGGTCCGATCGGGGTCGATCCCCGCGGCCAGGTAGTCGAGCAGGATCTCGCGCACGGTCGCGCGCAGGTCGCCCGCCTCGTCGCGGTCGGTGATGACCTGGTAGTCGGCGAGGATCAGAAAGACCTCGACGCCCGCCTGCTGGAGCCGCACGCGGTTCGCGATGGTCCCGAAGTAGTGACCGATGTGCAGCGCGCCCGTCGGGCGCTCGCCCGTCAGGACGCGGAAGTCCGCGGGGTCCGCGGCGATCCGTGCCTCGACCTCGAGGCTGCGGGCCCGGGCTGCGTCGAGGGTCCCGACGGCGGAGCCCGCCTCGGGCGGACGAGTCCCCCGGGCAGGGGTGGCTGCAGCGGCGGTTGCTGCGGTGGTGAGGGTCATGGGTGCTCCTTGGATCAGGAGCCGCCCTCGCTCGCCGGAGGCGACGGAGGGCCGACCCGGGCTGCACAGAGGGCAGCTCGGGGGACACGACTGGTCACGGCTGCGAGGGCAGCCACCACCAGTTGCGCGTTGTCATGGGTCCTAGGCTACGCCTGCCGTCGCCCCGGGCACGCAGCCGCGGGCCGCCGAGCAGGCCGTCCGCCTCGCCCCCTGCACGCCGGACCCGTTGCCCTCCCCTGCCCCGAGGGCCTAGGGTCGAGGCCGTGACTACCGGGTCGGCCTTGGGCCACGAGCGAGCAGGTTACCCGGCCGCTGAGTGACCGCGGGGCGGCCTCGCGGGCCCCCGCACCGGCGCGTGCCGCAGGTCCGCGCCTCCTCGACGCCGTCGCCTCTCGGAGACGCCTCGAACCGGCCCTGTCCGCTCGCCCTCGAGCCACGGGCCCCTCCCCCGCACGACACCTGACCCGAGCCCGGCCGCGCCGGCGGCTTGCCGCGCGTCCGCACGCCTCGGGTCGACCACACCTGGAGATCACACCGCGCATGCCCCTTTCCTTCAACGACCAGATCATCGACGAGTTCCGCACCAACGCCGGCCGTGTCGGCGGCTACTTCGAGGGAGCGCGCCTGCTCCTGCTGACCACGACGGGCGCCCGCACCGGGGCACGGCACACCGTGCCCCTGGGCGCCCTGCCCGACGGCGACCGCCGCGTGCTCGTCATCGCCTCTGCGGGCGGCGCACCCCAGCACCCCGCCTGGTTCCACAACCTCGTCGCGCACCCGCTGGTGACGGTCGAGGACGGACTGCGCACGTACGAGGCGCTGGCCACGGTCCTGGAGGGGACGGAGCGCGACACGCTCTTCGCCCGGGCCGCCGCGTCGGAACCGGGCTGGGACGCGTACCAGGCCACGGCGCGACGCACCCTGCCGGTCGTCGCCCTCGAGGCGCCGGCGCCCGCCTCGTCGGCCGGGTCGACGTCCGACGAGGCCCCGCGCTCGGTCGACAGCATCGCCTGACGGGTCCGGCACGGGGGTCGGTGCGCACGTCCCGCACCGGCTCCCTGGTCCGGGAGAATGGCTCCATGCGCGCCGAGAACATCACCGGTCCCGTTGCCCACCACGGCGAGGGGCCGGTCTGGTCCCCCACCTGGGGCGGCCTGCGGTTCGTCGACATGATGGCCGGCGACCTGCTGACCCTGGGGCCCGACGCGTCCGTGACCCGACGCCACGTGGGCGACTACGCGACCATGGTGCGTCCGCGCTCGCGGGGCGGCTACGTCGTCGGGCTGGAGCGTGGGCTCGCGCTCGTCGACGACGAGGACCCCGCCTCCCCCGTGCGCCCGTTCCCCGAGCTGTGGAGCGACCCGACGGTCCGCCTCAACGACGGCTCGACGACGCCCGACGGCGCGTTCTACGCGGGGTCCATGCCGTTCGACGACCGGGCGGGCGCGGGCGCCCTGTTCCGCATCGAGCCCGACGGCGCAGCCCGCCTCGTGCTGTCGGACGTCACGTGCTCGAACGGGCTGGGCTTCTCGCCCGACGGGACGCTCGCGTACTACGTGGACACCCTCACGTGCCGGGTCGACGTGTTCGACTACGACGCGGGCGCGGCCGAGCCTCTCGCGAACCGTCGGGCCCTGGTCGAGATCCCGCGCGAGGACGGGCTGCCCGACGGGCTCACGGTCGACGCCGAGGGCGGCGTGTGGGTCGCGCTGTGGGGTGGCAACGCGGTGCGCCGCTACGCCCCGGACGGCTCGTTGTCCGAGGTCGTCGAGCTGCCCGCCTCGCACGTCACGGCGTGCACGTTCGGCGGCGCGGACCTCGACGAGCTCTTCATCACGACGTCGCGCCTCATGATCCGCGAGCCGTTCGAGCCCGAGACCGACGCGGGGTCGGTGTTCCGCGTGACGCCCGGCGTGTCGGGGCTGCCGGCCCTGCCGTTCGCGGGCTGACGCACGCGAGACGGGAGAGGCGCCGGGAATCCCGGCACCTCTCCCGTCGCACGTACACCGGGCGCACCCGGCACCGGCCCTCCGACGACCGCCGGGTGCACCTCGGCGCGTCACACGACCGCGTCGCGGACCTTCTGCTCGCACCGGCCCAGGCCCTCGATCTCGACGGCCATGACGTCACCGTCGACCAGGTAGGGGAAGCGCCCCGAGAGCGCGACCCCCTGCGGCGTCCCGGTGTTGATGACGTCGCCCGGCTCGAGCACCATGTACTGCGACAGGTGCCACACGAGGAAGTCGACGTCGAAGATCATGTCGGCCGTCGAGGAGTCCTGGCGGACCTCCCCGTTGACCCACGAGCGCAGGCGCAGGTTCGTGGCGTCGACCTGGTCGGCCGGGACGAGCGCAGGCCCCATCGGGTTGAACGTCTCGCAGCTCTTGCCCTTGGACCACTGACCGCCCGAGACCGCCATCTGGTAGTCGCGCTCGGACACGTCGTTGGACACCGTGTACCCGGCGACGTGCGCCGCGGAGTCCGCGGGGGACGCGAGGTAGCGGGCCTTCTTCCCGATGACGATCGCGAGCTCGACCTCCCAGTCGACCTTCTGGGCGCCCGGGGGCAGCAGCACGTCGTCGTCGGGCCCGACCACGGTGTTGGAGTGCTTCCAGAAGATGATCGGGACGGTCGGCGGCTCGGAGCCGGACTCGGCGGCGTGCGCGGCGTAGTTCATCCCGATGCACACCACGGCCGTGGGCCGGGCCACCGGGGCCCCGACCCGCAGCGCGTCGGCGTCCACGACCACGGGCAGCTCGCCCGCGTCGAGGGCGGCCCGGGTACGTGCGACGCCGTCGGCCGCGAGGAACTCGCCGTCGACGTCACGGGTCAAGGAGTCGAGCGAGTAGGTGGTGCCGTCCGCGGTGCGGACGACGGGGCGTTCGTGGCCGGGGAGGCCGAGGCGCATGAGCTGCACGTGCTGCACGGTGGTGCTCCAGGAAGGTCGGGTCCGACGGTGGGCGCGGAGCACTCACGGTCGCACAGGGGTGGACGGAAGGGTCAGCGTGCCAGGGCGCGGGCGTAGTCCGGGTTGACGATCGACCCGACGGGACGACCCGCGAGGAACTCGATCGCGTTCTGCGCGGTGTGCACGGGCAGGTCGGCCATGGCCTCGGGCGAGAACCAGGCGGCGTGGGGGCTCAGGAGCACCTGGTCGAGCGTCCGCAGGCGCGAGTCGGCGGGGAGCGGCTCGTGCGAGAAGACGTCGAGGGCCGCGGCCCCCAGGTGCCCGGCCTCGAGCGCGTCGGCCATGGCGTCCTCGTCGATCAGCGGGCCGCGGCACGTGTTGACGACGACCGCCCCGGGCTTCATGGTCGCGATCGACGTCGCGTCGAGCAGGTGCCTCGTGGCCTCGCTGAGCGGGGCGTGCAGACTGAGCACGTCGGCCTCGGCGATGGCCTGCTCGCGCGAGACGGGCAGGTAGCCGGCCGCGGCGACGTCGACGTCGGGCACGAACGGGTCGTGGACCAGGACGCGGTAGCCGAGCGCCGCGCAGCTGCGCGCCACGAGCGAGCCGATGCGGCCGTAGCCGATGACCGAGACCGTGGTCGCGGACAGCCGCGCGGCCATGGGGCGCGGGGCGGTCGCGGCCCAGACGCCGTCGCGCACGGCACGGTCGTAACCGACCAGACCTCGGCTGAGCCCCAGGACCATCGCGACCGTGTGGGACGCGACCTCCTCGATGCAGTAGGTCGGGGTGTTGGCGACGGCGATCCCGCGCTCGGTCGCGGCGACGACGTCGACCATGTCGTAGCCGATGCCCATGCGGCTGATGAAGCGGACGCCCTCGATCTCGTCGAGGACACGTGCGGTGAGGGGCGCCCACTGGACGACCAGGGCGGACGGGGTGGCGCCTGCGGCCGCGGCGTCGCGGACGAGGGCGATGACGTCGTCCTCCGTACGGGCCGCCCCGCGCACGACACCGAGGCCGGCGGCCGTGACGGTGTCTTCGCAGGCGGTGCCCGGGAGGTCGCAGTCGGTGATGACGACGGTGTCGGGGTTCATGAGCCGAAATGCTATAGCATCTAGCAACCCACGGCCAGCGTGCGTGGACGCGATGCTTGCGATCCGCGCAATTTGCTATAGCGTTTGGCTCATGGCTCGACGACTTGCGCTGATCACGGGCGCCAGCTCCGGGATCGGTTCCGCGACCGCCCTCCAGCTCGCCCGTGACGGATACGACCTCTGGCTCACCTACGCCCACGACGAGCTCGGGGCGCGCACGACCGCGGACCTCGCGACCGAGCTCGGCGCGACGTGCCACGTCTCGCGCCTCGACCTGCGCGACGTCGCGTCGGTCGAGAAGCTCGTCGCGGACGTCACCCGGCACTGGGGCGCGCTCCACGTCCTGGTCAACAACGGCGGCATGTGCCCCTACCGCGCGCTCGACGACATCGAGCTCGACGAGTGGGACGCCGTCATGGAGACCAACGCGCGCGGCACGTTCGTCCTCTCGCGCGCCGCGCTCCCCCTCCTGCGGGCCGCCGCGGCCCCTGAGGGCGAGGAGCCCGTCGACCGCAGCATCGTCAACGTCGCCTCGATCGCGGGCCAGCAGGGCGCCCTCAAGACCGGGGTCCACTACGCCGCGAGCAAGGGCGCGCTCCTCGCGATCACGCGCAGCTTCGCGCGCCTCCTGGCCGCCGAGGGCATCCGCGCCAACGCGGTCACGCCGGGTCCCGTCACGAGCAACATCACGAACCAGCTCGACGACGCGGGCCGCGCGGCCCTGACGTCCGCCATCCCGCTGGGCAGGTTCGGCACGCCCGACGACGTCGCGTGGGTCATCGCGTCGCTCGCCTCCCCGCGGGCAGGGTTCGTCACGGGGGCCACGTACGACATCAACGGCGGCGTCCGGATCGACTGACGCGGTCGGACCGACCAGCGCGCAACCACCCACCTGACGACCGACGAGACGAGCAGACGCATGACCGAGCGCACCGCACCCCCGAGCGAGACGGCCCACGCCGTGGTCACCGAGCAGGTCGCCGCGTTCAACGCGCACGACCTGGAGCGGTTCCTCGCGACCTACGCGCAGGACACCGTGGTCGTGGGAGTGACGCCCGAGCCGATCGTCGGCAAGGACGCGCTGCGCGCGTTCTACGGCCCCCGCCTCGCAGGCGGCGATGTGCACTGCACGATCGACGCCTCGGTGGCGTACGGTGAACGATGGGTGGTCGCACGCGAGATCGTGACGACCTCGAACGGGTCCGGCGAGACCGTCGCCACCTTCGAGGTCCTCGACGGCGTCATCACCCGGGCGAGCATGCTCAAGGCCTGACGCCCCCACGAACGCGAAGCCCGGTCGGTCACCCCCCTTGATCGATCGGGCTTCGCCCTGCCCGGACCCGTCGGGGGCGAGCAGGGCCTCCACCCCGTTGCCAGGATCTCCACCCGGATCTCCACCCGCGGACCGTGGGCACGGGGGCTCGGGCGGAGCAGGCTGAGGACGTCATCCCGCCTCGCCCTCAGGAGCCCTCCGTGAACCCCGAGAACCTCGAACCCGCACTGATCGCCGTCGCCGTCCTCTGCTGGCTCGGCTACCGGCAGACGACCTGGCGGGCCGTCTCGGCGCGCATGTGGACGCTGCCCGCGATCCTGGGGGCGGTCGGCTTGCTGTCCCTCTCGTCGGCGATCACCGCCAGACCGACCGGGCTCGACCTGGTCGTCGTCGCGACCGAGCTCGTGGTGTCGGTCGGTGTGGGTGCGCTCATCGGCGCGATGACCTCGTTCCGTGCGATCGACCCGGCCGCCGCCCCAGCGCCGGGACGGGCACAGCGGCGTCGGGACCGTGCGGTCGCGGCCGGCGCGACGCTCGAGGCGCGAGCCGGGTGGATCGCACTCACCCTGTGGGTCACGCTGATCGTCGCACGCCTCGTGACCGGCGCGCTCGCAGGCGCCGCCGGAGCGCACCTCGCCGCCTCGGCGGGCATGATCCTCCTGCTGCTCGCAGCCAACCGGGCGGCTCGCGTCCTGGTCGTGACCGCCCGCGCGGGTCGCCTCGCCCGCGACGACGCCGCGTCCGAGAACCGGGGGGCGAGCCTGCGTGCGACCGCGCAGGTCGCATGATGGTCCCGTGAGCACCCCCGCCCCCACCCAGGGCACCCGTCCCCCGTCCCACGACGAGTCCCGCGACGCCCGGCCCGCCGCTCCGCCGGCGGGCGGGCCTCCCCCACCCGGGGACGCGCTGCGGCGCCAGGTCCTCGCGGCCGACACCGGGCACAGCCGGACGGGCCAGATCCTCAACCTCGCCGGGGCCGCCGTGGTCGCCTTCGTGCTCGCGAACCAGCTCCTGACCTCGCCCGCACCCGACCTCCTGACGCTCGTCACGTGGCTGGGCCTGGTCGCCGTCGCCGCCTGGGTCGTCCGCGTGTTCGTACCGCTCCGACGGGTCGGCCTGGTCACGGCCGCCGAGGTCGTGATGACGGTCTGCGGCGCACTCGTCGTCGTCCCCACGGGCGGCCTCACGATCGCCCCGGTCTTCGCCGCCATCGTCATGGCGATCGGCCGGCCCGCTCGCCCCTTGGGCTACGGGATCGGGCTCGCGGCGACGGCCGTCGCCCTCCAGGGGGTCTTCCTCGTCGTCCGGGGCGACTTCCCCGTGGTGCTCGTCCTCGGGATGGTCGCGGTGTTCGTGCTCGCAGCGACCCTGGGCTTCAGCCGGCGGCAGTCCCGACTCGCGACCGCCGGCACCCAGCTCCTCGCGGCCGAGCGGCTCGTCGCCGCGCACGACCGCGTCCGCTCCGCAGCCTTCGAGGAGCGGGCCCGGATCGCACGGGACATCCACGACGTGCTGGCCCACAGCCTGGGCGGGCTCGTCGTCCAGCTCGACGCGATCGAGGCCCTGCTCGAGGCGGGGGACGTCGACGGGGCCGCGTCGCGGGTCGCGGCCGGACGGCGCCTGGCCGCCTCGGGCCTGCGCGAGGCGCGATCGGTCGTCAGCACCCTTGCCGTGCCCGACGACGACCTGGCCTCCCTCCTCGCCGACCACCGGGAGCTGGGGGGCACGGTGAGCCTGGTCGAGTCCGGGGATCCTCGTCCCCTCGGTCGCGAGCAATCGACGGCTCTCCACCGGGCAGTGCAGGAAGGTCTGAGCAACGCCCGCAAGCACGCGCCCGGGATGCCCGTGCGAGCGACGATCGTCTGGGACGATGCTCGCGTGCTCCTCACGCTCATCACTCCCCGGTCCCCCGGCCCGCGCTCGCCCCTCGCTGCGACAGGAGCGGGCCACGGGCTGACCGGGATGCGCGCCCGGATCTCTGCCCTCCCGCTCGGCGGCGAGGTCCGGGTCGACGACGACGCCGAGGCGTTCACCGTCGCGGTCGCGGTGGCCCTGCGATGAACGACGAGAGCATCCGCCTCCTGGTCGTCGACGACCAGGCGATCGTCCGGGACGGCCTCGTCACGGTCCTCTCGCTCGTCCCCGACTTCGAGGTCGTCGGCGAGGCCTCCGACGGCGGGGAGGCCGTCCGGCTCGCCGCGACCCTGCACCCCGACGTGATCCTCATGGACCTGCGCATGCCGGGGGTCGACGGCGTCGCCGCCACCGAGCAGATCCTGGCCGCGCACCCGGCCACGGCCGTCCTCGTCCTGACCACCCATGCCGACGACGCGTCGATCCTCGGCGCCCTGCGGGCGGGAGCCCGCGGGTACCTCACCAAGGACGCCGGACGGGCCGAGGTCGCGAACGCGATCCGCACGGTGGCGCTCGGCCAGACGCTCCTGGCTCCCGCGGTGAGCGACGTGCTGGTGGGATCGCTCACCGGGCGGGGCCTCGCCGTGACCGTCTCGGCCCCGGCCTCCTCGCTCCCGCTGTCGCGCCGGTTCCCCGCCCTGACGGCCCGGGAGCGCGAGGTCCTGGAGCTGGTGGGGCAGGGGCTCAGCAACTCGGAGATCTCCGAGCGCCTCTTCGTCGGCATGACGACCGTCAAGACCCACATCAACGCGATCTTCGCGAAGCTCGAGGTGCGCGACCGGGCGCAGGCGATCACGCTCGTGCGCTCGTAGCGCAGGCGCCTCCCTCCCGGAGGCGGCACGACGACGGCCCCGGTCCGTGCGGACC
>NZ_JBHXBO010000167.1:0-9445 GCF_042726775.1 Oerskovia sp. NPDC060287 | reverse complement strand
GGGTTGCACTGGGCTCTGTCATGTGCAACTCTGAAGTTGCACTTGATCCCCTCGAGAGGAACGACCATGACGTCCATCGACCAGCAGGCTGTCATCGACTCCGAGAAGTTCCAGGTCACCCGCACCGTCCTCGTCCGTGCGACCCCCGACCAGGTCTGGGCGGCACTCACCCGTGACGACCTCATCGCCCGGTGGTTCGGCCAGAAGGCCTCGCTGCCGGACCTGCGCGTCGGCGGCGAAGGAGTGTTCTGCTTCGACGGGTACGGCGAGTTCGCCGTCCGCATCGACGAGTACGACGAGCCCGTCACGTTCGCCTTCACGTGGACCAACCAGCCCGGCGCGCCCCTGCGCGACGACAACTCGACCCAGGTCCGGTTCACGCTCGCCCCCGACGGGCCGGGGACGCTGCTCAGCGTCGTCGAGTCCGGGTTCGACCACCTCGGCGAGGGGTCTGCCCACGCCATGGAGAGCAACCGGTCCGGGTGGACGGGCGAGCTCGACGAGCTCGTCGCGTTCCTCGAGGGCTCCGACCGTCCCGTCCCCGACGGCCGGACGGCATGACGACCCCGACCCTCGCCCCCGTGTTCGCCGCGCTCGCCGACGACACCCGCTGGCGCCTGCTCCAGGAGCTGGGGGCGGCAGACCTCTCGGCCTCCGCCCTGGCGTCCCGCCTGCCCATCACCCGGCAGGCGATCGCCAAGCACCTCGCGGTCCTCGCCGAGGCCGGGCTCGTCGAGCCCGTGCGGGTCGGGCGGGAGGTCCGCTACCGGGCCGTCGGGTCACGTCTCACCGAGACGGCCCGCGCCCTCGACGCGATCGGCGCCACGTGGGAGCGGCGCCTCGACACGATCCGCAGGATCGCCGAAGCGCCCTAGGTCCGGTCTCACCCGGCCCGGCCCGGCCCGGCCCGGCCCTCAGCCGGCCGGGTCGGGCGAGACGACCTCCCACGTCCCGAGCTGTGTGAGACCGGCCCGGACCGCGAGCGTCCGGGACGCCGTGTTGTCGACCTGGCAGCGGTACTGGGGTTCTTGCCCCTGGGAGTACGCGTACCGGCTGATCGCCCGCACCACGCGTCGCGCGTGCCCCTGCCCGCGGAGCTCCGGCAGCGTCAGGACGCCCGTGTCGGCGAGGCGCGAGCCTGCCCAGGGGTACATGCTGGCCGCGCTCACGAGCCGTCCGCCCGCGAACGCGCCGAACACCGCCCAGTGGTCGAGCTCGACGTACGCGTCGTCGAGGTCCTGCTCGGACGCGCTCGCCTCGAACGCGGCGAAGGCGTCGGCGTCCTTCGCGGTCAGGCGGCGCACGCCGGGCTCGTCGGCCTCGGCGAGCAGCTCGGCCCGAGCCTCCTCGGACCAGTGGAAGACGCAGTCGGCCTCGTGCAGCGTGATCTGCGCGTCGCGCAGCGCCTGCCGGACGGCGGCCTCGGTCAGGTCGTCGCGCCCGGTCAGCCTCAGGGCGTCGGCCACCACGGGGGTCAGCGCGACCAGGACCGTGCTCGCCGCCCCCTCGGCCCCGGCGGTGGTGGTCAGCACCGTGACGCGGCGGTCCTCGGGGAGCGCCGCGTCGCGGACCACGACGAGCGACCCGTCCTGGTGCAGGACCTCGCCGTCCACGAGCGGAGCACGCCAGAAGTCGGTGATGATCTGGGAGAACACGTCGGGCTCCTCGGGGGTCGCGGACGGGCCCGCGGTCTGCGGCCCGTCCGCACGGTACCTGCGCCCCGGTTCGCGCTCACGTCAATTCTCCGGGCCCACCTCGGGGAGCGCCGTGACCGTGACCTGACGGATGCGCCGGTCCTCGATCGCGCTCACGGTCAACCGGTGCCCGGGCAGGTCGACGGCGTCTCCGACCACCCCCAGCCGACCCAGGCGAGAGATGACGTACCCGGCGACGGTCTCGTACGGGCCGTCGGCGAGCCGGATGCCGGTCTGGTCGGCGAACGCCTCGAGCGTGAGGCCCGCGTCGAAGCTCCCCCGGGCCAGGGGCTCGTGGGCGAGGTCGTACTCGTCGCGGATGTCCCCGACGAGCTCCTCGACCAGGTCCTCGAGCGTGACGATCCCGTCCGTTCCCCCGTACTCGTCGACGACGATCGCGAGGTGGACCCCGGTCCGCCGCATGAGCGAGAGCGAGGGCAGCAGCTGGTTCGTGCCGGGCAGCTCGAGCACGGTACGTGTCACGTCGCGCACGGTCCGCGGCACGCCCGTCGGGGCGTCGTCGTGAGCGTCGAGGAGGTCGCGGACGTGCAGGAACCCGACGACGTCGTCGAAGTCCTCTCCCGTGACCGGGTAGCGCGAGTAGGGCTGCGTCCGCACGACCGCGGCCGCCTCGACGAGCGGGAGGTCGGCGGACAGGAAGACGACCTCGCCGCGTGGCCGCATGGTCTCGACGACCGACCGTCCGGCCGCCGAGAACACGTCGGTGAGGATCTTCCGCTCGTCCTCGGGCAAGGCCTCGTGCGCGATCACGAGGTCGCGCAGCTCCTCCTCGGTCATCTCCTCGCTCCGCGCGGTCGGGTTGCCGCCCAGCAGGCGCACCACCAGGTCGGTGGACCGCGACAGGAGCCAGATGACGGGCCGCATCGCGGTCGCGAACCGGTCGAGCGGCGGCCCGACGACGAGCGCGACCTGGGCGGACCGCTGGAGCGCGATGCGCTTGGGGACCAGCTCGCCCAGCACCAGCGACAGGTAGGAGATCACGAGCGTCAGCGCGACGAGCGAGACGGTCGACGCGAGCCCGGTCGGCAGCCCGAGCGACTCGAGCGCCGGGACGAAGTCGGGGGCGAGAGTCGACGCACCGTAGGCCGCGGACAGGAATCCGGCCACGGTCACGCCGATCTGGACGGCGGCGAGGAACCTGTTGGGGTCGCGCGCCACCCCGGCGACCCGCTCGCCCCGCGGCCCCTGCTGCTCGAGCTGCTTGATCTGCGAGTCGCGCAACGAGACCAGGGCGAACTCGGTCCCGGCGAAGACGCCGCCGACCAGCACGAACACGAGGACCAGCCCGACGTTGAGCCAGGTTCCGGAGTCCATCAGCCGTCTCTCTCAGCTCGTGGGCAGGTGATGAGCACGTGGTACTGCACAACGAAGCCCGGCTCCGTGGAGTTCCTTCCTCACGGCCTCGTGGGCGAGGCGCGAGGAGGCCGCTGGCCGGTCTCCCGCCTCCCGTGACCTAGGCTCGCGGGGTGAGGACCGCGCGCACCTGGCCGACGCTGGGCGCCGCCCTGACCTACCTCGGCACCTCGTTCGGCACGTATCTCAAGGCGATCCTGCTGCTCCAGGGCGTGAGCGTGCTCGTCGTCTTCCCGGGCCTCGCGTGGCTCTTCGAGCTCGCGCTCGACCAGGCCGGCGTCGAGGCCCTCACGCAGCGGACCCTCGGCGAGGTCCTGCGCTCGCCCGTCGCGGACCTGCTGATCCTCCTCATCGGAGCCCTCGCGTGCCTCGTGGTGCTCGTCCAGGTGGGGGCGTTGCTCGTGATCGCCCACCGGCTCGCTCACCGCGAGCCGGTCACGGTCCGCACGGTCGCCCGCGACCTGCTCGGGGCGGCGCGCAAGCTCCTCAGCCCTCAGGTGCTGCTGTTCGTGCCGTACTTCTTCGTGGTCCTGCCGCTCGGCAACGTGGGGGTCGTGGCGACGGTCGTGCGCGGGATCCGCATCCCGCGGTTCGTCGTGGGGTCGCTGCTCGAGACCGACGCGGGCACCTGGCTCTACTACGGCTTCCTCGCCGGGGTGCTCTACCTCAACCTGCGCCTGGTCCTCACGCTCGCGGTGTTCGTCACGAGCGACGCGTCGGTCGCGGCATCGATGGCGACGAGCTGGCGCCTGACGCGCTGGCACACGTGGCGCTTCGTGGTGTTGTTCGGCGTCGTGCTCGCGGTCGCGGCGACGTTCCTGGTGGGCGTCGTGAACGTGGGTCTCGCACCGACGCGCTTCACGGACCGCGTCATGCCCGACGCGTCGCCGCTCGTCGCGGGCTTCTCGCTCGCGGCGGTCCAGATCGCGGTGTTCGTCGTCACGGGGTTCGTCGCGGCGATGCTCGCCCAGGTCGTGGTGGTCGCGCTGGGTGTGCGCCAGGGCGAGGGGCCCGACGGCGGAGCGATCCACTCCGCGCCCGCCGAGCCGGTCGCGGCCCGGCTGCACGGACCGCGATGGGTGCGCGTCGTCGTCGGGATCGCGGGCGTCGTCGCCCTCGCGGTCCTGTCGGTCTACAACACCTCGGTCATGACGGACATCGGCAACCGCAGCGAGACGGGCGTGATCGCCCATCGCGGGTACCCGTCGCGGGGGGTCGAGAACACGATCCCCTCGCTCGAGGCCGCCGCCGCGGCCCGCCCGGCCTACGTCGAGATCGACGTGCAGCAGGCGGGTGACGGCGGGATCGTCGTCGTCCACGACACCAACCTCGAGCGCCTCGCCGGGACCGACCAGGACGTCTACGACCTGACGACCGCCGAGCTCACCGCGACGACCGTGCGCGCGCGGGGGCACGAGGCCACCGTCCCGACGCTCGACGCGTTCGTCGACCGTGCGCAGGAGCTCGGCGTCCCCCTCCTCGTCGAGATCAAGCCCCACGGCCACGAGTCCCCCGGGTACGTCGAGGACGTGGTCGCGCTGCTCCAGGCCAAGGGCGTCGCCGGCACGTACCTGGTGCAGTCGCTCGACAAGGACGTCGTCGAGCAGGTCGAGGCCCTGGCACCGGAGATCGGGACGGGCTACGTGCTCCCCGTGAACCTGGGGCGGCTGCCCGCGACGACCGCGGACTTCGTCGCGGTCGAGGAGTCCTCCTTCACGCCCTCGCTGCTCGCCGAGGCGCACGCGGCGGGCAAGCAGGTCTTCGTCTGGACGGTCGACGAGCCCGCCGCGATGCGCGGCTACGTGCGCGAAGGGGTCGACGGGATCATCACCGACCTGCCGACGAGGGCCGCGCACGAGCGGGACGCCGTCGTCGCCGACACCACGCTGTCCTCGCGCCTGGAGGACGCGGTCCACGGGATCCTGTCGTGGTGAGCGGCGGGACGGCCATCAGTCCTGGGCGTGCACCACCATGACGGGCCCGGTCGCGTGGTGCAGCACCGACTGGCTGACCGAGCCCAGGACCGGTCCCGTCAGCAGGCCGTGGCCCCGCGAGCCGAGCACGACGAGCGACGCCGTCGACCCGGCGACCTGGGCGATCGCGTCGGTGGGCAACCCCTCGACGACGTGGGTGCGCACCTCCAGGTGCGGTCCCAGGGCACGGGCCGTCCGAGCAGCCTCCTCGACGACGCGCTCGGCGCGCTCCATGTACGCCGACCGGAGGTCGACCGGTGGCGTGAGGGGGCTGACCAGCAGATCCGCCGGGACGAGGTGCGCCGAGACGAGCTCGAGGGGCACACCCCGAACCGCTGCCTCGCGCGCTCCTGCGCGCACCGCGGCCGTCGAGTGCGGGGTGCCGTCGACCCCGACGACGACCGGCCCCGCGGCGGAGTGCTCCGTCCCGGGCGGGACCACGACGACGGGCACCGTCGACCGAGCGGCCACGCGGGAGCTGACCGACCCCAGGAACAGCGCACCGGCCGCGCCGAGGCCCCGTGAGCCCACGACGACGAGCCCGGCCCCGTCCTGCGCCTGGTCCAGGAGCACCGAGGTCGCGGATCCCCGGCAGGCCCAGGTCTCGACCGGGACCTCGGGTGCCGTCTCCCGCGCGAGGTCACCCGCACAGTCGAGGGCGACGTCGGTCTCCTCCTCCTCGAGAACGATCGGCGGCAGGCAGAAGCCGCCCGCGAAGACCGGGTCGTAGGTGGGGTGCGGGCAGGCGTGGACCACGTGCAGCGGCGCCCCGCGCAGGCGGGCCTCGTGCACCGCCCAGATCAAGGCGTCCCGGCTCGTGCTCGAACCGTCGATCCCGACGACGACGGGCTGGACGTCCACGACGTCTCCTCTCCTCGGCAGGCGCTCACGGCCTGTCCTCTGCTTGCTCTTCACGGGTCGGTCGGCGACGCCGGCCCCCGGCGGCGTCAGGCGCCGTGCTCAGGTGCCGGCCGGGGCGGTGCTCGCGTGCTGGACGTGGTGCCATCCCGCGTCCCGGTCGGTGGCGGCCAGGAGACAGGCGCGGACGAACGCGAGCTGCAGGAACATGTCGTAGCCGAGCTCGGGCAGCACGAGCGTCGCGAGCGCACGCGCACGCGGCCCGCCGCCCCAGACCGTCACGAGACGCTCGGCCACGAGCACCGCGCCCACCGCGAGCCAGAACGGGACGAACCGGAACGTCCCGACGGCGACCGTGAGGGCCGTGAGGACGACGAGGCTCATGAGCATGAGTGCTCCGAGCGCGATCATCACCTGCTGCCCCACGTACCGGGCAGTGACCCGGGTGACCCCGTAGGCACGGAGGTTGTCGAGCATCCCCTTGTACCAGCGCACCCGTTGGCGGTGCAGGTCCCGGGCAGTCGGCATGAGCTCGGTCGTGCACGACATGCTCGTCGGGGAGGCGAGCTCGTAGCCGAGGGTGCGCAGGGCGAGCGTCAGCTCCGAGTCCTCGGTGATGGCGCCCGGGTCGTAGACGGCCCCCGGGGGGCCGGGCAGCAGCGTCCCTCGGTGCCGTGCCACGTCCGCGAGCGCCTCGGTCCGGATCAGGGCCGCCGTCCCGGTCAGCACCGCGGTCCGTCCGGTCACGTCGATCTGCACCGCGTAGCGCTCGTACTCGTTGGACTGGAGCTGCTCGAGCAGGGAGCGCGGAGGCGTGCCACGGAAGGCCCCTCCGACCGCGGCCAGGTCAGGACGTCCGTCGAGCAGGGCGAGCCCCTCCTCGACGAACGTCGGGGCGATCGAGGTGTCGGCGTCGAGCACGAGGACGTTCTCCGCCTCCACGGCACCGAGCGCCTGGTTGAGCGCGCCGGCCTTGCGTCCTGTGTTCCCGACCGTCTCGAGCACGTCGGCGCCGAGGCGCCGCGCGACCTCGACGGTCCCGTCGGTGCTGTTGTCGGACACGACGAGCACGCGGTCGACAGGACGCGTCTGGGCCCGCAACGAGGCCAGGGTCGCGGGGAGCGCCTCGGCCTCGTCGTGCGCGGGGACGAGGGCGACCACCCGCGGAGCCGCCCCGCTCATCGCTGCGAGGCGTGCCGCCGGTGCAGCACGCGGGCGGTCGTCACGAGGGCGAGGCCTGCCACGATCAGTGTCCAGGCGCCCACCACGGTGTATCCGGTCGCCATCGCGCCTGTGGCCGCGAGCGCCGTCCCGGCCTGGGTCGTACCGAGCTGGTACATGGTTCCACCTCCGTCGATTCGCTGGTGGAACCACGGTCCCTCGACGAGGGCGGCACTCAGGGCGGTCCGGGCGCAGCCTGAGCAGACAGGGACGGCACGGTGAGCACGCCGCCTCGATCCGTGGGGTACGCGAGACGCGGGGCGTAGGGACCAGCCCAGGACGAGACGCCCGGGACGCGTCGCACCCAACGCCCGCCGGGCAGAGCACGCTCCCGTGCCGAGCGGCTAGAGCAGCCTGCCGATCTCCTCGCGCGAGGCGACACCGAGCTTGCGGAAGATCCGGTAGACGTGGTTGTCGACCGTCCTCTCGCTGACCACGAGCCGCTCGGCCACCTCGCGGTTGCTCAGCCCCTGCGCGACGAGCCGAGCCACCTCGAGCTCGCGCGCCGTGAGCTCCTCGGCGGGCGTGAGCGCGGAGATCAGCAGGCCCAGCTCCTCACCGGCGCTCGCCACCCGGGCACGCAGCCGGGACGACTCCTCCGTCACCCGCGCCGTCGCTCCGTCCTCGCGCAGGATCCCGATGGCGACGACGTGGGCGCGGACGGCGAAGGTGACCATGTCTCGGTCGAAGAGCTCGTCGACCGAGAGCAGGAGCTTCTCGACGGACCGGGCGGCAGCGGCCCGCAGATAGCGTCCGAGCGCGGGCAGGAGGCTCCCCTGCGCATCGACCGCGAGCCCGGCGACCCGCTCGGCGCGCTCGGCGTCCGGCCAGAGGTCCACGAGGATCGCGGCGTCGAACGTCGCTGCGAGGACGTAGCCGCGATCGGCGAGCGACGAGACGTGATCCCATGCCGATCGCCCGGCCTCTCGCGCGTCGCGACCCGACTCGAGTGCCAGTGCGACGAGGAGTGGTGACGGGCGCGCCAGGGGGGAGAACGCCGCCTCGAGCCGCATCGCGCCGAGCTGGGAGACGAGCGACCGCGCACTGGGGACGTTCCGCTCGAGGAGCGACAGGGCGGACGCGAGGGCCAGCAGACCGGCCCGGGTCGTCGGCCGCAGCGGCGCGGGAGCGCCGATCGCGAAGATGCTCGTCAGGTGCTCGCGCAGGGCTGTGAGCCGTCCCTGCAGGAAGAGCCCGAGCGCGACCACGTAGCCCTGCGGCTCGATCTGTCCCGGCTCGAGCGTCCCGCGCGCTTCGTCGAGGAGGCGCATGGACCGGTCGGTCGCCATCACGATCTCGCCCGAGACGAGCTGAGCCTGCGGCACGAGCGACGCGGTGTCCTGCCGCGGCGACGTCTCGGGCAGAGACACTGCGGAGAACTCCTGCCAGGCATCGACGGGGCGTCCCTGTGCGAGGAGCGACTCGCCCCGGACGAGCCGGACCACGTCGGCGACCTGGGTCAGGATCCCACCCGGTGCTGCCAACGACTCGTCGTCGACCAGGTACGGCGCAGGAGCGGCCTCGTACCCCGTCGGAGAGCTGCCATGCCCCGGCACCTCCGGTCCCGCGTCGCCCGGCCGCTCGAGGGCGACGACGAGCCGGACGTGCAGGGCGATCGCGTCGAAGAGCGAGACCTCGCGCTCCTCGGCGGACGCGGCGAGCCGGGCGAGATCCGCCAGCGCCCGTTCCGGGTCGTGGAGCACGAGTGCCTGGTACCCCGCTTCCCAGGCCCGCACGAACGCGACGTACCGGCGGGGCTCGGTCCCGTCGTCCCGCCGCGACTCGTCGAGGACCTCCCGGATGATGCCGGGCGGGGCACCGTCGGTCAGGAGCGCGTCGAGGTACAGCACGGTGTTCCGGCTCGTCGGCTCGTGCCGCCACGCGTCGCGGCTGACGAGGAGACGGGTCGCAGACCGCTCGCGCAGGATCCTGCCGAGGATCGCCGAGGACTCGGGCGACGACGACCAGCGCATCGGCGACCCGAGGACGGGGCGCCGGAACGTCGCCTCGACGTCGCCCCCCGGGTCCAGCGTGGCCCCGATCGCGTCCAGAGCACGGACCCCTCGCGCGTCGTGCCCGATGTGACGAAGGTGCTCCGCCAGCAGCGGAGGGAACAGCACGACGAGCGACCTGTCCTCCTCCTCGACGAAGCGCACCAGACCGTGGTCGTCGAGGGCGACCACGACCGACCACGGGAGCAGTCGCCGGACCGCCCTGACCTCCGACGGGCCGAGGACCGAGAGGATCCGTAGCCCGTCGCGCTCGTCGTCCCCCAGACCGTCGAGCAGGCGCTCGACGGTCACGGCGAGGGCAGGGGTCCACAGG
>NZ_JBHXBO010000166.1:0-9490 GCF_042726775.1 Oerskovia sp. NPDC060287 | reverse complement strand
GGGCGAACGAGGCGCCGTTCGAGCGACCGATCTTCTACTGTCCGAGCTGTCAGAAGCCCTGAGGCTCAGCCGACCGGCTGAAGGTCCTCGCGCATGCGCCGCGCGCTCTCTGCAGCCGCTCCGCGACCCATGAGCGTGACGGCGAAGTCTGCGGGGATCGTGTCCGGGATCATCAGACCCTCGGCCACGGCGACCCGGTCGCTGACCTCGCGCAGCACCAACGACATGGGGATGTCGAGGGCTTCGCAGATGGAGCCCAGGAGCTCGGACGACGCTTCCTTCTGGCCGCGCTCGACCTCGCTGAGGTAACCCAGGGAGACGCGTGCAGCCGAGGACACCTCTCGCAGGGTGCGGCCCTGTCGCTGGCGAGCGTCTCGCAGCACGTCCCCGATCTCTCGACGAAGAACAATCATCTGGCGGCCCCCTTCCGTGTCCCGTGCGACCGTCGGAGCCTGCCTGGCTCCGGTGGTGGTTCGCTGTCCTGTCGTTCCCCGCGCCCCTCGCGTGGGGATCGTCCTACCGTACCCCGCACCCGGGGCAGTCTCATGTGCTGATCTGTTGAATGGCCTCTTGGCGATCACGTGCTGTTCAACGTCCTTCTCACCAAGGTTGTTCCCGCACCACGCGGAAGTCCACGCGGTTGCCTGGTGTTCACGAACTCTCCACGTGTTCGCCCGCGCTTGGCCTTGGTCGTCCCACCTGAGGGCAAGTTCACCCGCTGACCTTCACCCGCTGATCGTCGCCCGAGCCAGCTCGAGCACTCCCTGGGTCGCGGCCTCGCGGACCTCTGCCCGGCCGCCCTCGAGCCGAAGCTCGCGGACCTCGGTGCGCTCGGGCGTCGCGACCGCCACGAAGACGTGGCCCGGGGCCTTGCCGTCCTGGGGATCGGGGCCCGCGACGCCCGTGGTCGCGAGGCCGACGTCGGCCCCCAGCTCCCGGGCGACCCCCTGGGCCATCTCCCGTGCGACGTCCGGGTCCACAGCGCCGCGCTCGGCGAGCAGCTCGCCGTCGACCCCCAGGACGCTCTGCTTGAGGTCCGTCGAGTACGCGACGACCCCACCGCGCAGCACCGCGGACGCGCCGGGCACGGCGACCAGACGGGCGCACACGAGACCACCGGTCAGCGACTCGGCGACCGCGACGGTCCACCCTCTCGACGTCGCGGCCTCGAGCACGCCCACGGCCTCGCGGGGCGCGATCGCGTCCGGGGTGGCCATGGGGCGCGGCTCAGTCCTGCCCGGACGTCCGAGCGGCGCGCAGCGCGTCCCGACGCAGGCGCCAGCCCTGGTACGCGTACTCGACCCCCGTGACGACCGTGACGACCAGAGCCGCCACCAGGACGATCCAGCCGACCACCGAGATCCACGACGGCATCTGGTCGAGCGGGAGCAGGAAGATCGAGATGGCCACGGACTGCAGGACCGTCTTGAGCTTGCCGCCGCGGGAGGCCGGCATGACCGTGTACTTGAGCACCGCGAACCGCATGAGCGTGATGCCCAGCTCGCGGGCCAGGATGACGATCGTGACCCACCACGGGAGGTCGCCGAGCGCCGACAGCAGCACGAGCGCGGCTCCGATCAGCAGCTTGTCCGCGATGGGGTCGAGCAGCTTGCCGAGGTCCGTGACCAGGTTGTACTTCCTGGCCAGGTAACCGTCCACCCGGTCCGTCGCGGCCGCGAGGACGAACAGTCCCGTCGCGACCAGGCGCCAGGTGACCGTGTGCCCGCCGTCGGCGAGCAGAGCCCACGCGAAGAACGGCACCACGGCGATCCGGGCGATAGTGACCGCGTTCGCGGAGTTCCAGGGGGACGGGACGGCTGTGACCACGGGACAAGCCTAGGCGCTCCACGAGCGGTCGTCCGACCACGTCCAGAAAAGGACTCTTCGGGCAAGAGCGCACAGAACATCCGTCCTGTACCACGTGGTCTTCGAATGCGCGCGCGATGCCGCTAGTGTCGCAGCCGTGACACGTCACGTCCGCGCGACCCGACGCCGCCGCCGGCTCGGCCAGCTCCTTGCCGCCGGTCTCGTCGCTGCTGTCGTCGCGGCTTCCGGGGCCCTCCTCCTCGACCTCGACGCGGTGCCCCCGGCACTGGCTTCCTCGTCCCCCGCCTCGGCTCCCGCCGTCCCGAGCCCCCCGCCCGAGCCCGACGCGGTCTTCACGATCGTCGCGGCGGGCGACGTCCTGCCCCACCTCCCCGTGCACGCGTCGGCCCGGACGGGCTCCGCCGGGTACGACTTCAGCACGCTCCTGGCGGGGACCGACGCCTGGGTCTCGGGGGCGGACCTGGCGCTGTGCCACCTCGAGGTTCCCCTGACGGCCGCCGGCGGGCGCCCCGAGGGCTTCCCGACCTTCGTCGCGGACTCCCACCTGGCGACCGACCTCCGCGAGCAGGGGTGGGACGGGTGCTCGACCGCGTCCAACCACTCCGTGGACCAGGGGCTGCCCGGGGTCGTCGCCACGCTCGACGCGCTCGACGCGGCCGGCCTGGGGCACGTCGGGACGGCCCGGTCGGCCGCCGAGGCGGCAGCTCCCGCCCTCTACGTGCTCGAGCGCGCAGGACGGGAGATCGTCGTCGCCCACCTGTCCGCGACCTACGGGACCAACGGCATGCCCGTCCCTTCCTCGGCACCCTGGTCGGTGACCCTGCTCGACCCGGACGACCTGGTGGCCCGTGCGACGACGGCTCGCACGGCGGGCGCGGACCTCGTGGTCGTGAGCATGCACGCGGGCGTCGAGTACCGGTCGGCACCCACCACGGAGCAGGTCGAGCTCGCGACCGCGCTCGCCGCGTCGGGCCAGGTCGACCTGGTGCTCGGCCACCACGCCCACGTCCCGCAGCCGGTCGCGATGCTCCCGGGCGGACCGGACGGCCAGGGGATGTGGGTCGCCTACGGCCTGGGCAACTACGTCTCCAACCAGGACGCCGCGTGCTGCACCCCGGGGACCGAGTCGGGGCTCCTGGTCACGGCGACCGTGACCCTGCCTGCGGGCGGTGCTGCGCGTGTCACCGGGTTCGGGTGGACCGCGACGACCGTCGACCGGTTGGGCAGGCACGCGGTGCACGTGCTCCCTGAGATCCTCGCCGAAGGCACCGCGAACGTGGGGCCTGCCGAGGTCGCGGCACGCTACGAGCGTGTCCGGACGGCTGTCGGTGCCACGGCGTCCGAGCGGCTCTCGCCCCCGGTCGCGACGGGTGCTCCCCCGCGGCTGGGCGAACGGAGCACGTCCGCGGTCGACGCCGCCACCCCGGACGCCCGACCCGCGGACCAGGGCTGAGGCCCGGACCCGTCGGTCAGCGCTCGCGCCAGTCCGCCTCGTCGCCCGCGTCGTCGTGGTACTCCTGCGCGACGGGCGGCATGTGTCCGTCGGCGCCGTCGGAGTAGTCGCGGCCGTTGCCCGCAGGCGCACCGCCTCCCCCGCCCTGGCCGTCGTAGACGCCAGGGTCCGGCTCGCCGCGCAACATCGCGAGCGTCGCGGGCAGGTCCTCGGCCGTGAGCATGACCTCGCGCGCCTTGGACCCTTCAGAAGGTCCGACGATCTCCCGCGACTCGAGCAGGTCCATGAGGCGCCCCGCCTTGGCGAACCCGACCCGCAGCTTGCGCTGGAGCATCGAGGTCGAGCCGAACTGGGTCGTGATGACGAGCTCGGCGGCCTGCAGCAGGAGGTCGAGGTCGTCACCGATGTCCTCGTCGACCTGCTTCTTGGTCGCCGCGGCCGCCGCGACGTCGGTGCGGTAGGACGGCTTGAGCTGCGCCTTGACGTGCTCGACGACCGCATGGACCTCGCTCTCGCCGACCCACGCGCCCTGGACGCGGATGGGCTTGGCCGCCCCCATGGGCAGGAAGAGCGCGTCGCCCTGCCCGATGAGCTTCTCGGCGCCCGGTTGGTCCAGGACGACGCGCGAGTCCGCGAGCGAGGACGTCGCGAACGCGAGGCGTGAGGGCACGTTGGCCTTGATGAGCCCCGTGACGACGTCGACCGACGGGCGCTGCGTCGCGAGGACCAGGTGGATGCCGGCGGCACGGGCGAGCTGGGTGATGCGCTGGATCGAGGCCTCGACGTCGCGCGGGGCGACCATCATGAGGTCGGCGAGCTCGTCGACGACCACGAGCAGGTACGGGTACGTGGCGATCTTGCGCTCCGAGCCCGGCAGCGGCTTGACCTTGCCCGCGCGGACTGCGGTGTTGAAGTCGTCGACGTGCTTGTAGCCGAACATCGCGAGGTCGTCGTACCGGGCGTCCATCTCGCGCACGACCCACTCGAGGGCCTCGGCGGCCTTCTTGGGGCTCGTGATGATGGGCGTGATGAGGTGCGGGATGCCCTCGTAGATCGTGAGCTCGACGCGCTTGGGGTCCACGAGGACCATGCGCACCTCCTCGGGCGTGGCCCGCATGAGGATCGAGACGATCATCGAGTTGATGAAGCTCGACTTGCCCGCGCCCGTGGCGCCCGCGACCAGGATGTGCGGCATCTTCGCGAGGTTCGCGACGACGTAGCCGCCCTCGACGTCCTTGCCGACGCCCATGACCATGGGGTGCTCGGTGCGGCGCGCGACCGAGGAGCGCAGCACGTCCCCCAGCACGACCGTCTCGCGGTCGGTGTTGGGGATCTCGATCCCGATCGCGGACTTGCCCGGGATGGGCGAGAGGATCCGGACGTCGGCCGAGGCCACCGCGTAGGCGATGTTCTTGGAGAGGTTCGTGATGCGCTCGACCTTGACCGCGGGGCCGACCTCGACCTCGTACCGGGTCACCGTGGGGCCGCGCGTGAACCCGGTGACCTTGGCGTCGATCTCGAACTGGTCGAACACGCGCGTGAGGGACTCGACGACGCGGTCGTTGGCGGCCGAGCGCACCTTGTGGGGCGCCCCCTTGACCAGGTCGTCCTCGGAGGGCAGCACGTAGACCGTGTCGCCCTCGAGCATGGGCTGCACTCCCCGCGGCACGGGGTTGTTCGGGGGCGGCGGGGGCGGGGCGGTGGGCGACGCGGCGGTCCGCCCGACCGCGGGGATCACCTGGGTGGGCAGGTCCCCGAAGTCCTCGTGCGCGTCGGGCGGTGCCGCTGCGGCGGCCGCGGCCCGGCGGCTGCGGGCCGTCTTGCGCGCGGCCTCCTCCTCGGCCTCGAGCATCGCCGCGCGCTCGAACGCCTCGTCGCCGACGTAGCCGCCGTCGAGCCGTTCGCGCTCGGCGGTGTCCGCGTCCCGCTCGGCCTTGGTCTTGCGGGCACGCCCGGTCCGCTTCTTGCGCGGCGCGGTCTCGTCGGTGCCGTCGTGGCGCGAGACGCCGTCGGCCAGCTGGAGACCGTCCGGGTCCGTCCCGTCCTCGCCCTCACGGTGGTTGCCCGTCAGCCGGTCGTAGATGCCGCGCAGGCGGCTGGGGATCGCGTGCACCGGGGTCGCGGTGACCACGAGGATCCCGAAGAACCCGAAGAGCAGGAAGAGCGGCACCGCGAACCACTGCGTGAGCCCGGTCTGCACCGGCGTCGCGAAGAGGTAGCCGATCACGCCGCCCGCGTCCTGGACGGCCGCGAAGCCGTCGCGGGGGGCGGGCAGGTCCTCGGCGATGTGCACGAGCGAGCACACGGAGACCACGATGAAGGTCAGGCCGATCGCGACGCGCGAGTTCGCCTGGGAACGTTCGGGGTGGCGCATGATCCGGACCGCGAGCCACACGAGCAGGACCGGCAGGGCGACCGCGGCCACGCCGAAGACTCCTGCGGCCACCGCGTGCACCGCGGTGCCGAACGCGCCGGAGATCCCCCACCACTCGCGGGCCGCGACGATCACGGCGAGCGCCAGGAGGAGGAACGCGACGCCGTCGCGCCGATGTGAGGGGTCCAGCTCTCTTGCTCCCTTACCGATACTGCGTGCGACCGCGCCGACCGCGTGCGCACATCCGAGCCACAGCCCGCGCACCGCGCGGACCGGCCAGGGGGCGGGTCGACGACCCGCCTGCGAACCCGTCGGAGCGCGTGACGCGCTCGTAGGGCCCCCCGATCTCCTGGCCGTCGCACCACGTGCCGTGGGCTTCTTGCGGGAGGTCGCGGGCCGTTTCGCCGAGGTGGACGTCCGGGTCGCCATAGTAGGCACCACGGTACCTGCGCACGGGTGCTCGAGCGCGCACCCGGGGAGTGCGTGTCATGTGACGTCGGCTTCTCTCCGGGCACCCGGCGGGCCCCGCGTTCGCCGACCGGCGCCCTCCGGGGGCAGGATCGAGGGATGAGCACCGCTCCCCTCGCCCTCCGCGAGCTGCACGAGATCGCCGACGGGGTCCACGTCGCGACCGCCGAGATCTGGACGAGCATCACGACGGTCGTCGTGGCCCCGGACGGGCGCGCGCTGGTCGTGGACCCGGGGATCACGGTCGAGGAGGTCGAGTCCCTCGCGGCCACCGTCTCGCGCCGGGGATGGCGCGTGACCGCGGGCTTCTCGACGCACCCGCACTGGGACCACGTCCTGTGGTCCCGCTCGCTGGGCGACGTCCCGCGCTGGGCCTGCCCGACGGCGGTCCGCGCCCAGCAGCGCAGCCTCGCCGAGGACCTGGTGAAGGTCGAGCGAGAGGCACCCGGGCACGATCTCGCCCTGTTCGGTCGACTCACGCCCCTCCCCTCGACCGCGACGGACGCCTCGGCCGAGGACACTCCGCCCGGCGCGGTCCGCCTCCCGTGGCCCGACCCTGCGAGGGCCGCGACGTCGTCGGGCTCGGCAACCGCCCCCGGCGCCGGCGCAGAGGTGGGCGAGCCGCTGGTGCTCGTGGTCGAGCACCAGGCGCACGCACCCGGTCACGGAGCCCTGGTCCTGCCGGGCGCGGGCGTGATCGTCGTGGGCGACATGCTCTCGGACCTCGAGGTCCCGCTCCTGGACCTCGCGTCACCCGACCCCGTGGGCGACTACCGCGCGGGGCTCGACACGCTCGAGCACGCGATCTCCGAGCACGGCGTGCACACGCTCGTCCCGGGTCACGGGCACGTCTGCACGGGCAGCGACGCGGTCTGGGAGCGGTTCGGGGCCGACCGGGCCTACCTCGACGACCTGGAGGCGGCCGTCCGCGACGACACGGACGACGTGGACGGCTCCGACGACACCGTCGCCTCGGACGACCCCCGCCTCACGGGCGAGTGGGTCGTGGGTGAGCACCGCAGGCAGCTCGCGCACCTGCGTCGGATGCGCTCGGCGTAGCGCCCTCGGCCGGCCGGGCGAGGCGACCGCCCTGACCGCGGACGAGCCCGCCGCACGCGGTCCTGGTCAGCCGTCCGTCCGTGCTGGGGCCAGGCACTCGAGGTCGGCCGACGCGTCGTCCGCGAACGGCCCGCTCAGCTCCCTCACCCGGGGCAGGGCGTCGGTCAGCGAGGCCCCCAGGAACGTGAGCGCATTGAGACCGGTGCTGCACCAGACCGCGAGCTCGCCGTCCCTGCGCGTCGAGGGGTCCCAGAGCAGCGCGTCGCCGTTCTCGCTGTATGCGAAGACGACGAGCCGCCCGGCCAGCGACCAGTCCCCGTCGGGCTCGACCATCCAGTCGAACCCCTCGACCTGGCCGTCCTGGTAGCTCGCCCGGAAGCGGCCGGTGAGGTGCGCGGCGCGGTGCTGCCACCCGTCGGCATACCCGTCCCGGGCGGGAGGGTAGACGAGCCAGAGACCGAACAGGCGGCAGAACCCGGCCCGGCGCACGAGGCGGCGGTAGGAGGGCGGGAATCCTTCTCCGTCCTCGAAGCGGTGCGATCCGAGCAGCTCGACCGACACCGCGCCGAGGTCCGGCACGCCCGCCACCGAGAGCTGGTCGATCACGACGCGGCCCGTCAGTCGTCGAGGCCGAGCTCGACGGACCGGGCGAGGGCTGCGTCCAGCGCGGCGGCGTCGGTGATGATCCGCGCCAGGTGCCGGGCCGCGACCAGGAGCGCGTCCAGGTCGGTGCCGTAGACGCTCACCATCCCGCCCTCGGGGTCGAACCCGACGGCCTCGAGCACCTCGGGCGACTCGTCCGTGAGCACGGCCTGGAGAGCCCCCGAGAAGTCGTACCCCGAACCCTCGACCCCGTGGCGCTCGAGCGCGTCCTTGTGCTGGTGGTACTCGGGACCGCCGGGCGAGTAGATGATGCTCGAGCTCGAGTCGTGGGTCACCAGGAGGACGGGTGCGAGGCCGGAGAAGTCTGCTGAGGTTGCCATGGCCGTGATGCTAGCGACCCGCACCCACACGACCCTGGCGCCCTACGCGACCAGCAACCCGACCCCGAGCGTCACGACCCCCGCGGCGACGAACCCGGCGCCGACCGGCAGCAGCACGACCCACCGGTTGGGCGCCTCGCGCCCCGCACCGGTCGCGGACAGGAAGAACCCTCCGGGCAGGAGGATCGCCCCGACGAGGACGCCCACCCCCGCGAGCCAGCTCCAGAAGCCCGTGAGCCCGGTCGCCTGGCTCAGCACGAGGCACAGCAGCCCCAGGATCACGAGCACCCCTGCGTGCGCGTGCCCGGCCCGGAAGAAGGAGGTCTGGAACGACGTGGCCGGGACCTTGCCCGTGACGACCCGGACGAGGAAGAACCCGCCGGACTCGATCCCGACGATCGTCAGGAGGACGATCCCGGCGGTGATGCGGACGGCGTCGGTGAGCTCGAGCACGAGGGCCTCCCCTGGTCGGCCGAGCGAGGTCGGCAGAATTTACGAACACTGTTATAGAACACCGTTCGCAAACCTGCGTCAAGGGATCTAGACTCCTGTCCGTGGCCAGACCCCGACTTCACGACGACTCTCTGCGTGCGGCACTGCTGGACGTCGCGTCGCAGCAGATCTCCGAGCACGGCGAGTCGGCCGTCACGGTCCGTGGCGTCGCGCAGGCCGCCGGGACCAGCGCGTCCGCGGTCTACGCTCTCTTCGGCAGCCGGGAGGACCTGGTCGCGGCGGTGAGCGTCGAGGGTTTCCGACGCTTCGCGGAGCACCTGGGTTCCGCACCGAGGACCGGCTCGCCCGCCGACGACCTCCTGGCCCTGGGCCTCGCCTACCGGACCAGCGCGCTGGCCGACCCCCACTTCTACCGCGTGATGTTCGAGCGGTCCGTCCCGCACGAGGCCGGCGCCGTGCCTGCCGTGGCCGAACCGACCTTCGACGTCCTGCGGCAGGCCGTGGGCCGGGTCCTCGCCGCTGCCGTCTCCGACGCTGCCGGCGCACCACCGGTCTCCTCGGGCCTGGCCGCCGCAGCGGAGGAGGCGTCGCTGGCTCTGTGGGGCCTCGTCCACGGGCTCGTGAGCCTCGAGATCGGTCGGCTCCTGCCCGGGGGCGCCGAGGCCGCGGCAAGGCGCTACGAGAGGGCGATCCTCGCCGTCGGGCCGCCGCTGCTGCGGGCCGCCCCCACTCTCGCTGCGCCCTGACGACGACGGGCCCGCCCTCCCGCAGAGCGGGGGGCCGGGCCCCGCGGACGATCCGCGGCGAAGCCTCGACGACGACCCGGACGATCAACGGGCGGCGACGCACACGGGTGGAGACCCAGCGCCCCCC
>NZ_JBHXBO010000165.1:0-9528 GCF_042726775.1 Oerskovia sp. NPDC060287 | reverse complement strand
GGACCTGGAGAGGTCCCGGCCCGCCCGCCGTTCGTGGTGCGGCTCGTGCGTCAGGCGGTCGCGCGTGCCCGACGGCGCTTGCTCACCGCGAGCAGGCCCGCGCCGCTCAGGAGCAGCATCACCGCGAGTGCCGTGGCGTTGCCGGCGTCCGACCCCGTGGCCGCGAGGCCCGAGAACGTGTCGCACTCGACGTCGCCACCGATCGGGAAGCTGAACGTGACCGGGGCCAGTGCGGTCCCTGCCTCGTAGAAGCCCGCGAACGCCTTGGCGCCCGCGGCCGTCAGCGTGGCCGGCGCGCCGGTCCACGTGATCGTGGTGCCCGAGGTCGCCTTCTTGCCCGAGAGGTCGAGGTTCGCGAACGCGACGCCCTTGCTCGTGGACTTGTTGCCCTCCATGTCGCTGCTGACGACGTCGACGACGAGCGTGCCGCTTCCGCCGTTGACCTGGACCCGCGGGTTGGAGATCTGCAGGTCGAGGATGCCGCCGTGACCGGTGAAGTGCACCGAGCCTGCGAAGGAGGCGCGCCCCTTGCCCAGGTCCGTGTTGAACGACCCCTTGCCGCCGCTCCACGTGGTCGTGGAGCCGTTGTCCTTGGCACCGCTCGCCGAGACGGCACCCTTGGCGATCGGCCCCGCGATGTACGCGCGGAACTTGTCGCTCACGGCCCAGGTCAGCGTGGCGCCGTTGACGCCCTGCGCGTAGCACTGCTGAGCGGCGGAACCGCTGCCCGAGGTGCTCGAACCCGTGACCGTGATGGCCGCGGACGCGGTGTGGTTCGCGCCGATGAGGAGCAGCGTGTGCTCGCCCGCCGGGAGATCCTTGGGGATCGTGACGGTCGACGTGGCCGCACCACCGGCGTTGGCCGTGATGCCCGTGGCGAGGACCTGCGGGGTGGAGTGGACCTCGACGCGCAGACCTGCCTCGTTGGCCCCGAACCCGATGCCGCTGATCGTGACCTGGTCGCCGGGGGCGGCCTGGGAGACGGAGAGCGTCGCCTTGGCGGGGTCCTGCTGCGTGCCCGAGCCGTCGGTGTTGCCCGAGCTCTCGCCCGGGGTCGTGCCCGGGTTCTCGACGGCGGAGCCGACCGTGAAGGTCACCGGGTCGAGCGCGTCACCGGCCGTGTAGAACGCACCGAACGCCGGGACGCCTGCTGCGGTGAGGGCCGCGGGGACGCTCGCGTAGGTCGTCGTGCCGTTCCCGGTCGTGACCTTTGCGGCGGCCAGGTCGAGCGTCGCGACCGTCACGCCGGACTGGACGAACGAACCGCCCTCGATGTCCTTCGAGTCGACGTCCGCGACCAGTGTCGCCTTGTCGCCGGTCGCGACGACGCGCGGGTTGCTCAGGCGGACGTCGAGGATGCCGCCGTGTCCCGTGAACCGGACGGTTCCGGCGAAGTCGACCGTGCCCTTGCGGGAGGCCGTGTCGAACGAGCTCGTCGCGGACTGCGGGAACGAGTACAGACCGGTCGCGGCCCCCGTCGCGCCGTTCGAGGTCGTCACGCCTCCCTGGGCGATCGGGCCCGCGATGTACGTCCGGAACGACTCCTTGACGCCCCACTGCAGGCTGCCTGCCGCACCCGCGGGGGGCGGGGTGACGGGCTTGGCCGTGACCGTGACGGTCGCCGCCTCAGAGGTCGAGGTCAGGAAGGACGTGCTGTCCGTCGGGGTGAACACGGCGGTCACGGAGTGCGGACCGACCGCGAGGTCGCTCGCCGCGAAGACCGCGACGCCGTCCTTCACCGCAGCGGAGCCCAGGTCCTTGGAGCCGTCGACGAAGCGAACCACGCCCTCGGCCGAAGCCGGTGCGACGGTCGCGGTGAACGCCACGTCCGTGCCCTCGACGATGCTCGCCGACGAAGCACGCAGCGTCGTGCTCGTCGCCTCCGCGTCCTTCCCGGGCTGCTTCACGGACAGCGCCGTGAACGTGTCGAGCGAACGGTCCGTGACCGACAGGCCGTGCGCAGCCGACGTCGCGACCACGTACTCCGTGGCTGGGTCGAACGAACCCGCCGGGACCTTGATCGTCGTCGTGAACTTCCCGTCCACGACCTGAGCCGGCATCACCCACTGCAGGCCGAGCCAACCATCAGCCACCAGAGGGGCATCGCCCTTCCAGATCGACGCATCACCCAGCAGCACGTACGCGCCGTACTGCGCACCCGCACCCACGAACCCGGTACCCGAGATCGTGAACACGTTCTCGACCGCGGGGTCGAGGTCCGCGCTCGGCGTGACCGTCACCTTCGGGTCAGCCACCGGAACCACCGGCTTGCCGACGACCGTGACAGTCGCCGTCCCCGTAGCACCGAGCTTGCTCGCGACGGTCACCGTGAGCTCGCCCGCGGCGAGGTCTGCGGGCACCGACACGACGACGTCCGCGCCGTCGGCGACGAAGCTTGCGGACGCATCACCCAGGAGGACCGAGGACACCTTGTCCCCCGTCGCGAGACCCGCGACGGTCAGCGTGAGCTTGTCGCCGGCGGTCACCGAGGAAGCGCCCGGAGTAACCGTCAGCGGGGTCGGGATCTCCACCTCCTTGAGCGTGAGGGGCGTGAACGTGTCGAGCGTGCGGTCCGTGACCGACAGGCCGTGCGCAGCAGACGTCGCGACCACGTACTCCTTCGAGGCGTCGAACGTGCCCGCCGGGACCGTGATCGTCGTCGTGAACTTCCCGTCCACGACCTGAGCCGGCGACACCCACTTCAGCCCCAGCCAACCCGACGCGACCAGCGGACCCTCGCCCGACCAGATCGACGCGTCGCCCAGCAGCACGTACGCGCCGTACTGCGCGCCCGCGCCCACGAACCCCGTACCCGAGATCGTGAACGTGTTCTCGACCGCAGGGTCGAGGTCCGCGCTCGGCGTGACCGTCACCTTCGGGTCAGCCATCGGAACCACCGGCTTGCCGGCGACCGTGACGGTCGCCGTCCCCGTGGCACCGAGCTTGCTCGCGACGGTCACCGTGAGGTCACCGGAGGGCTGGTCGGTCGGCACCGTCACGACGACCGAGTCGCCGTTCACGACGAAGCTCGCGGACGCATCACCCAGGAGGACCGAGGACACCTTGTCCCCCGTCGCGAGACCCGCGACGGTCAGCGTGAGCTTGTCGCCGGCGGTCACCGAGGTGGAGCCGGGGGTCACGGTCAACGGAGCCGGCGTCTCGGTGAAGCTGACCGGGACCGAGAGCTCCTGGTCGGCGTTCTTCACGCCGCCCGCACCGTAGGTGTAGACGCCGTAGCGCCCACCCTCGAGAGCCGCGGGGGCCTTGAGCGTGAGCTTGGCCGTGAACGTGCCGTCAGCGGCGATGTCGGCCCACTGGCCACGGATGATCGACTGGTTCGCGGGGCTGAGCTGGTTCAGCACGGTCTCCGACAGCGCCCATGCCTGCGAGCCGACCTTGCGTGCCGAGCTCGCCACGCCCTCCGACGGGCGCCACGCCTCGGCAAAGCTGCCGAACACGACATAGTTGCCCTGCGGCAGGGTGTTGGGGATCGGGTTGCCGTATCCACCGACGTTCGCCGCCGGATCGAAACCGGAACCCTTCACCACGATCGCGTCACCAGGACGCACCACCGTGTCACCCAGCGGCGTCACACCATCAGCAGCGAAGACCTCGATCGCAGGCTCGAACACCGGAGCCGGTGTCTCGGTGAAGCTGACCGGGACCGAGAGCTCCTGGTCGGCGTTCTTCACGCCGCCCGCACCGTAGGTGTAGACGCCGTAGCGCCCACCCTCGAGAGCCGCGGGGGCCTTGAGCGTGAGCGTGGCCGTGAACGTGCCGTCAGCAGCGATGTCGGCCCACTGGCCACGGATGATCGACTGGTTCGCGGGGCTGAGCTGGTTCAGCACGGTCTCCGACAGCGCCCATGCCTGCGAGCCGACCTTGCGTGCCGAGCTCGCCACGCCCTCCGACGGGCGCCACGCCTCGGCAAAGCTGCCGAACACGACATAGTTGCCCTGCGGCAGGGTGTTGGGGATCGGGTTGCCGTATCCACCGACGTTCGCCGCCGGATCGAAACCGGAACCCTTCACCACGATCGCGTCACCAGGACGCACCACCGTGTCACCCAGCGGCGTCACACCATCAGCAGCGAAGACCTCGATCGCAGGCTCGAACACCGGAGCCGTGGGCTCCTCGCCCTTGAACGTGACGGGCGTGAACGTGTCGAGCGTGCGGTCCGTGACCGACAGGCCGTGCGCAGCCGACGTCGCGACCACATAGTCCTTCGTGGCGTCGAACGAGCCCGCCGGGACCGTGATCGTGGTCGTGAACGCGCCGTCGACGATCGAGCGGACGTAGACCTGCTGCAACCAGCCCTCGGCCAGGAGCGGTCCTTCGCCCTTCCAGATCGACGACTCGCCCAGCAGGACGTAGGCACCGTTCTTCGCGCCGGCACCCACGAACCCCGTACCCGAGATCGTGAACGTGTTCTCCACCGACGGGTCGACGTCCGCGCTCGGCGTGACCGTCACCTTGGGGTCGGCCACCGGAGCAGGCGGGTCGACGGTCTTGGCCGTCACGGTGTGCCCGGAGGCCGCGGACGTCGAGGCCGCGAACGCGGCTGCGTCGGCCGGGGTGAAGCGTGCCGAGTAGGCGTGCTCCCCCACGGCCGGAGCCGCGACGTCGAGGCGAGCGGCGCCGTCGGACACCGTGGCCGTCCCCAGCGAGGTGGGTCCGTCGAGGAACTCGACGCTGCCCGCTGCGGCCGGGGCGACCGTCGCGCTCAGCGCGACCGCGGTCCCCTCGACCGAGGTGCCCGCCGGGGCGACCGCGAGCGTCGTGGTCGTCGGTGCGGCCGGCGCCACCGGGAGCGGCGCGTCGAGCGTGGCGGTGAAGGTCGACATCGGCTGGCCGACGTAGTCGGCGAAGTTGCCGTCGAGCGCACCGAACGCGCTGGACAGGGCACCGTTCGCCGTGACGGTCAGCGTGTCACCCGCGCGGGCCGTGCTCACGGCCACGTCGGCGACCTTGACGTCGTCCGCCAACCCCGCGGCCGTGGTGACGTCCGCGGTGAGGACACCGGTCGTCGGCGAGCTGATCGCGAGACGCAGGTCGGCGACCGTGATGTCGAGGACGCCGCCGTGCGCCTTGTAGTTGGTCGATCCACCGAAGCGCAGCGCGCCGACGCCCGTCACGGGGTCGATGCTGCCGCTCGCGGGCGAGTACACGGACTTGCCGTTGCTCAGCGCCGGCGTGATGGTCCCCGCACCGCCGACGTAGCCGGTCCAGCTGTCCTTGAGGTTCCAGGTGGCGCTGCCGCCCGACACCGCGACGGTGTCCGCAGCGCTGGCGGGGGTGACCCCGACGACAGCGAGACCGGCGACGAGCGCTCCGGTCAGGAGTGAGGCGAGAGCGCGACGGCGCCCTCCCCGTTGTGTGATGAGCACTCGGTCTCCCGTGATCGTTCGTGGGTCGCCCGCGGTGGCGACGGGGTGGCGACAGCCGTCACGACCATCGCCTCGTGGACCATATAAGGCGTGCCTCACCAAAGCAAGGTTTGCCTTAGCTCCTGTGTGCGGAGTCACACGCCCTTCGCCGACCGCAGACGCAGTGAGGGGCGGCGCGCCCCGGCGCACCGCCCCTCACTCGTCCTCTGCCGCACCTCGCGGCCGCACCTCGACCTCAGCGGTCGATGATCGGGCCGTTCCCGTCGAAGTCCAGGCGCGGCGCGTTGCGCACCGCCGGGTTGTCGACCTCGAAGTACTCGGCCCGCTGGAAGCCGAACATCTTCGCGACGAGGTTCGGCGGGAACGTCTCGACCTTGGTGTTCAGCGTGCGGACGTTCGCGTTGTAGAAGCGACGTCCGGCCGCGATCCGGTCCTCGGTGTTGGTCAGCTCGCCCTGGAGCTGAGCGAAGTTCTCGCTGGCTCGGAGCTGAGGATAGGCCTCGGCGACAGCGAACAGCCGACCGAGAGCCTGCGTCAGCTGGTTCTCCTTGGCCGCCTGGTCCGCCGGACCGGAGACCGGGCCCGCGGCCGCCGAACGCGCGGCAGCGACCTGCTCGAACACACCCCGCTCGTGCGCGGCGTAGCCCTTGACGGTCTCCATGAGGTTCGGGATGAGGTCGTGACGGCGGTGCAGCTCGACGTCGATCTGACGCCACGACTCCTGCACCAGGTTCCGCAGCCGGACGAAGCCGTTGTACTGCGCGACCGCCCAGAAGAGAACGATCAGGACGATGACGCCGATGACGATCAAGGCGATGATGCCGCCTGACATGCTGCCCCCTTGGGCTGGGTTGGTCGGACCGCTCGACCCGGACGACCGCACGACCGGACCCGACGGACCGAGGGTGCGCGACGTCGTCGGGCGACGCGGAAGGTAGGTGCATCGTAGCGGGGTGCACCCCGCGCAGGACCGACGCGTCAGGGCGTCGGCGTCCCCCGCCTCGGAGCAGGACGGGGCGACTCGCCCTGACGACGCGGCGGCACCGCCCCTCGGTCGAGCCAGACGTGGTCCGGGACCGCGTCGGCCACGACCGCGAGCCGTGACATCAGGGGGAGCACGTTGTCCAGGACCGTCCGGCCGCCCGTCCACCCGAGGATCGCGTCGCCCTCGATCCGCACGTTGCGGCGCGCGAAGTCCGGCTCCAGGAGACGGTGCATCAGGCGCGGGTGCAGGACCTGGTGCGCGAACCGGAGATCGCTCGCCTCGATGCGCCAGGCCCGGTTGAAGTCCTCCGACTCGAGCTGGATGTCCTGCCCGCCGAACGCCTTGGCGACCCGGGTCCCGAAGCCCTCGGGCGTCAGCTCGAGCGTGGGCAGCGCCACCGGGAGGAACAGGACGACCACGTGCGCGGTGTGCGTCGTCTCGCTCTTGCCACCGCCCACCGTCCAGACGTACGTGAACGACAGCGCGGGGTGGCCCGCGTACTGCCCCGCGAGGACCTCGGTCGCCTTGCGGGCGTGCCCCGCCCCGAAGGGTGTCCCCTTCCAGCGCTTCGCGAGGTCGCGGTCGAGGTCCGCGTACCCCCACCCGTGGCGCGCGGCCCACGCCTCGAACATGCGCCTGCGGGCCTTGCCGGCCCGCCAGAACACGTACATCAGGCCGACCACGGCGAGGTCCACGAGGACGAAGACGACCCAGGCCAACCAGGTCATGCCCTGCCCCTCCCCCTTCAGGCCTGCTCAGACCCGCTCAGGCCTGCTCAGGCGAGGTCGAAGTCCGTCAGCCCGAAGATCGAGAGGTACGGCACGCCCAGGGCCTCGATCTTCTCGCGCGCGCCCGTGTCGCGGTCCATGATCGTGGCGACGCCCACGACCTCGGCGCCCGCTGCCCGCGCGGCCTCGATCGCCGTGATGGGCGAGCCACCCGTCGTGGTCGTGTCCTCGACGACGACGACGCGGCGCCCCGCGATCTCCGGCCCCTCGATCTGACGCTGCATCCCGTGGGCCTTGGCGGCCTTGCGCACCACGAACGCGTCGAGGTCCTGGCCCCGCGAGGCCGCGGCGTGCAGCAGCGCGGTCGCGATGGGGTCAGCACCGAGCGTCAGACCGCCCACGGCGTCGACCTCCGCGGTCCCCAGCCCGGCCTCCTCGAGCTGGTCCAGCAGGACGTGCCCGACGAGCGGCGCCGCGCGGTGGTGCAGCGTGATGCGACGCAGGTCCACGTAGTAGTCGGCTTCCTTGCCCGAGGAGAGCGTGACCTTCCCGTGCACGATCGCCAGCTCGGCGATCAGGTCGCGGAGCTGCTCGCGGGGCGTCGGGGACAGGTGCGTGGAGGTGTCGGTCATGGGGTCAAGGCTAACGTTCCAGCGGGCCCGTCCTCCGCCCGCGACCGCGACCCGAGACCGGTCAGCGTCCCTCGAACGCCCGCACGGCAGCACGCGGCGCGACCTTGAGCAGCCCCGACGCCAGCCGGTACCGCAGCGAGGGCGTCGAGATCACGACGCCCCGGCGCACGTCCGCGAGCGCCGCCGCGACCACACGGTCGGCGTTGAGCCAGGCGACCTCGGGAAGCTGGGTGTAGTCGATCCCGGCGCGCTCGTGGAACTCGGTGTGCGTGAGCCCCGGGCACAGGGCCGTGGCCGTGACGCCCGTCCCGCGCAGCTCGACCGCGAGCCCCTCGGTGAACGTCCGCACCCACGCCTTGGCCGCCGAGTAGGTGCCGCTCGCCGTGAGCGCCGCGACCGACGCGACGTTGAGGATCGCGCCGCGTCCACGCGCGGTCATCTGGCCTGCCGCAGCGTGCGAGAGCACCAGGACCGCGCGCACCATGACGTCCAGCGCCTTGACCTCGGCGTCGACGTCCCCGCCCACGAAGCGCTGGTGCACCGCGTAGCCGGCGTTGTTGACGAGCAGGCCCACGGGCCGCTGCCCTGCCTCGTCCTCGTCGACCACGGCGAGGCGTGCTGCGACGCGCGCGACGTCGTCGGGCACCGAGAGGTCCGCCGGGAGCACCTGGACCCGCACGCCCGCGGCCGCGCGGATCTGCGCCGCGACGCGCTCGAGGCGCTCCTCGTCGCGCGCGACGAGGACCAGGTCGTGACGGGCCGTGGCCAGCTGCCACGCGAACTCGAGGCCCAGGCCGGCGCTCGCGCCGGTGATCAGTGCAGTCGCCATGGGCCCAGCCTAGGGGGCGCGGCACGCTCGGGGGGACCCCGTGCCCGACGGCGCCACGCACCGTCGAGCCGTCGGCCTCCGCCCAGCGGCACACCGGGCGTGGGTCGCCCCGGCTAGCCTGGGCGCCATGCGACTCGCCACCTGGAACATCAACTCGATCCGAGCCCGCGCCGAGCGTGCGGTGGCCTTCCTGGAGCGCTCGGGCACCGACGTGCTCGCGCTGCAGGAGACCAAGTGCAAGGACGCCCAGTTCCCGCACGAGGTCTTCGAGGCCGCGGGGTACGAGGTCGCGCACTTCGGGCTGAGCCAGTGGAACGGGGTCGCGATCGTGTCCCGCGTGGGGATCGAGGACGTCGAGACGGGTTTCGCGACGCAACCGCACTTCGGGGCCGAGCCGCACCTGGAGGCCCGGGCGATCGGCGCGACGTGCGGTGGGGTGCGCGTGTGGAGCCTGTACGTGCCGCACGGGCGTGGGCTCGACGACCCGCACTACCCCTACAAGCTCGAATGGCTCGGCAACCTGCGCGACCAGGCCGCGGGCTGGCTCGCGGCCGATCCTGCGGCGCAGGTCGCGCTCGTCGGTGACTGGAACGTCGCGCCGCTCGACACCGACGTGTGGGACCCGGCCGTGTTCGCGGGGCACACGCACACGTCCCCGCCCGAGAGGGCGGCGTTCGCAGCGTTCGCCGAGGCCGGGTACACCGAGGTCACGCGCGAGTTCTTCCCCGAGGAGCACAAGTACACCTACTGGGACTATCAGCAGCTGCGCTTCCCCAAGAACCAGGGCATGCGGATCGACTTCGCCTACCTGTCCCCTGCGCTGCGGGCCCGCGCGACGGGAGTGGAGATCGACCGCGACGAGCGCAAGGGCAAGGGCGCCTCGGACCACGTGCCGGTGATCGTCGACTTCTCGGACTGAGCGCCGAGCCCCCAGGCGGCCCCCCGGCCGCTCCAGGCACCGAGAACC
>NZ_JBHXBO010000164.1:0-9535 GCF_042726775.1 Oerskovia sp. NPDC060287 | reverse complement strand
CCTTCGCAGGTCGTCAGTACAGGTTGATCGCCAGGAGCTGGCGTGCCTTGCCGACGCGCGGGTCGGTCGGCCCGAGGATCTCGAAGTAGTCGACGAGGCGCAGGCGCAGCGTCTCCTTGTCCTCGGCGCTCGCGCCAGGCAGGAGGTCCAGCAGGCGACCGAACGCGTCCTCGACCTTGCCGCCGAGCATGTCCATGTCCGCGACGTCGAGCTGCGCGGCGAGGTCCGTGGGCCGCGCTGCGGCGGCCTCTCGCGTCGCCTGCAGGTCGAGGTCGCGCGTGCGGCGCAGGAGACCCACCTGAGCCAGGCCCGCGGCCGCGAGGTGGTCGCGCGGGTCCTGCTTGATGGCCTTCTGGTATGCCGCGACGGCCGCGTCGAGGTCGTCGCGCTCGATCGCGTCGAACGCCTCCTGGTGCAGCGGCGGGAGCTCGGGCTCGGGCTCGGGAGCCACCGCCGCGTCCGGGTCCGCGACCCCCTGCGCGGGAGCTCGGCCCGTGACGCCGTTGCCCTCGGCGATCTGCAGCACCTGCTGCAGGACCGCACGGATCTGGTCTCCTGCAGCGGCCCCCTGGAAGAGCGGGACCGGCTGGCCCCCCACGATCGCGACGACCGTCGGGACGCTCTCCACCTGGAACGCCGCGGCGATCTGCGGGTAGGTCTGGGCGTCGACGCGGCCCAGGAGGAAACGACCCGCGAACTCCTCGGCGATCGCGCCGAGCTCGGTGCCGAGCTGGGCGTTCGCCTGGTCCGTGGGGATCCACAGCAGGACCACGACCGGGTACTGCGCGGAGTCCTGGACGAGCTGCGGGAACGACTCCTCCGTGACGTCGACGACGTAGCCGCCGGCCTCGGGGGCACCGCCGGGCGTCCCGGGCGGGGGCGCCGACGGACGGTTCAGGGACGACAGGTCGACGGCGCCGCGCACGTCGAAGTTCGGCTGCTGGCTCGGTTGGCTCATGCGCTCATCCTAAGGAAGATCGTGCCGTCGCGAGGCGGCGGCTCGGCGAGAGGGTTCGTCGACGGTGGGCGTCCGCCGTGGTCCGCGACGACAGGGCTGCTCGTCCTGCCGTCGCCGACCCCGGTACCGGCCTAGGAGGTCGCGACCGACGTGACGATGTTCTCCATGCCGAGCACCTGGACGCCTGTGGTGGCGTCCGCCGGCGGGATGTACATCGCGACCATGGTCGTGTACCCCACGTTGAGGACGTTCGTCGGTTCGGTGGCTCCGAAGAGGGCCTTCTCCGTCTCGGTACCGGGCGTGATCTTCGCGCCCTCCTCCGCGGTGCGGGTCTCGAGCGCCGTCATCGCGGCCATGACCATCGCACCGCCGTCTGCCGTGCGCACTGCGCGCGCCTCGCCCGGCGTCGGCGTGAAGGTCATGGTCTGCGTACCCGCGGCCGTGGCGAGGGGCGCCGCCTGCGTCTGCGCGTTGGTCGCGACCCAGGCGCGCAGCGGGTCGTCGGCGAACGAGGCCGCGAAGCCCGAGCCCGCGCCCAGGTTGAGGACGTCGGCGTACTGGGCGACCGCGTCGGTCGGCGTCATGAGGAGCGACGGGTCGTCGAGCGGGACGGACTCGCTGCCGACCGCGGCGCCCGCGAAGCTCGGCAGCTTGACGCTCGGGAACAGGCGCACCCAGGCCCAGAGCTTGTACGGGTCGCGCGCCGTGGTCTGCTCGTACCCGAGGAGCCGCGGGGACTGGAGGTCCTCGGGCTGCTCGGTCACGGCGTACGCCTGCCGGGGCCAGGACTCGGTCGTCGTGATGATGTCCTGCTGGACGGCCGTGGGCAGGACCGTCACCAGGTCGCCGTTGCCACGTGCCGCGGCCACGCCGAGCTGGCTCGTGCGCAGCGACAGCGCCGGCCCGGCGAGCCGGGTGGCGAGCTGGGACGCGTCGTTGGTCGCGTTGGCTGCTTCGAGGGTCGAGCCGACGGCCTCGCGGACCTCGGCCATCTGCTCGACGGTCAGTGCGGGCTCGGCGGTCGCCGAGCTCTCGTCGACGGTGGGTGTGGGAACGGGCGACGTGCAGCCTGCGAGCAGGAGCGCGCCGAGGACGGCGCCGGCCACCGCGGCCGTGCGGGCCGTGGAGCGGCGGGGGGTGCGCTGGCTCATCGGTCTCCTCCGGTCGAGTCGGGGTTCTGGGTCTGGTCGTTCTCGTCGGACGCGGCGGGCGGGGCGGCCTGCGTCTGGCCGAAACCCCACGCCTGGCGCCACGCGTCCGCGCGGGCCGTGGCAGAGCTGCCGCCGGCGGACCCTGCGTCCGTCTCACCCGAGGGGTCGGGGACGACCGGCTGCGCGGCCGTCGCGTTCCTCTCACGTCGCACGACCGGGATCTGCCCGGTCATCCAGCGGTTGCGCGGGCGCTGCGCCCGCGCGTCCTCCTGGGCGAGCCGCTCGGCCTCGATGCGTTCCCGTTCGGCCTTCTCGCGCAGCTCACGACGGGTCAGGGTCCCTGTCGCGCCGGTCTGCGTCGGCGGTTCCTGCGCGGGTACCCGCGCAGACTCCGGTACGGCGCCGGGCCAGCCGGCTCCGGCGCGACGCTCGGTCGGTGCAGCGGGCCCGGCCTCCCCGGCGGTGCTCGTGCTCTCCGGAGCCTCCGAGCCTGCGCCGGTACGCGCCGTGCGTCCGTTGCTCGCCGTGCGGCTCTTCTTCTTCCTGCCGCCGCCTGCGCTGGGGTCCTTGTCCTTCTTGCCACCCATGAACGAGAGGACACCGATCGCCAGCCCGGCGACCAGGAGCAGCGAGCCACCCGCGATCCCGGGCCACTGCCAAGGGGTGGAGACCTCACGGGCCCAGCTCAAGGTCACGACGGGGCTCGCAGGGTCCTCACCGGTCCCGGCCGCGAGCAGGCTCCAGCGGCCCGGACGGTCGGACCAGCGCAGGCTGACCTCGCCCGCACCGGAGGCCTCGGCGAACCACATGTCGGACCCGGCGGGGTCGACACCCACGACGGGCGTCTCGGCCGTGGCGTCCGCAGCAGCGTCGCCCTCGGCGGGCGCCTCACCTTCTGCGGGCGCGTCACCCTCGACCGGGGCCTCGCCCTCGGCCGGGGTCTCCTCGGCGGGGGTCTCCTCGGCGGGCGGCGGTGTCGTGACCGACTTCGTCGCGAGCGTCTCCCAGTCGGTGAGACCGGTGATGTCCGAGTGCGCGTCGGTGCCGACCCACCCGGTGACGTCGACGTCGCGCCCGATCACGAGCGTCACGGGCTTCCCGTCCGGGGTCTTCGCCGTGACGGTCACGTCACCGTCGACGAGGTCGAGGACCCCGGGCTCCGAGACGACCAGCGGCGACGAGGCGTCGGCAGCGGCCGTCGCGACGACCGTCTCGCTCTCGCGCCAGAGGGTCGCAGCGGCGACTCCTGTGCCGATCCCCACCAGGCCGAGCACGATCAGGCCGGCGGCCAGGATTCGTTGAAGCACCGAGTTTCCCTTCGTCATGGACATTCCACAATAGAGGCGAACGCCTGCTGGATTCGAAAGTTCGCCGGATGGCGACGATCGCCGCAGACTCTTCACGAAGTCCCCGCGACACCCTGACGGTACCCATTCCGGGTATTCAGGACACAGTTCGGCCACGTATCCTGGGTGACGTTCCACAGGTCGGGCGACCCGGTACCTCCACCGAACGATACGTCCCGACAACAGCGCTGGCGTGGACCAGCCCGAAGCGGAAGGTCGACCCGTGTCCGACGAACGCACACTGTTCCCCATCACCATGCGCGGCTACGACCGCATCATGGTGGAAGGCCAGCTGGCCAAGCTCGAGAAGGATCTCGAGACGGCCCGTCACCGGGCCGAGTCCGCCGACGCCCGGGCTGTGCAGCTCACGTCGGACCTCCAGGACGCACAGCGCCAGCTGCGCGAGTCCGACCGACCGTCCTACTCGGGACTGGGCTCGCGCATCGAGCAGCTGCTCCGTTCCGCGGAGGAGCAGTCGGCCGACATCCTGGCCCAGGCCAACGCCCAGGCTGTCGACATCATGTCGCGCGCCAAGGTCGCGGGCGGCCAGATCCGCTCGCGCGCCGAGAACGAGGTCGCCGAGCTGCTCTCTGGCGCTCGTCGCGAGGCCGAGGAGATCCGCTCGACGGCCGCGTCGGAGACCGAGAGCACCCTGGTCGGCGCGCAGCGCCGCGCCGAGGAGTTCGTGGGTTCCGCCGAGCGCGAGGCCGCCCGCATCCAGAGCGCACTGAACACCGAGGAGAGCGAGCGTCGTTCGAGCCTCGAGCGCGAGCTGGGCACCCTGCGCGCCCAGGTCGAGCGCGAGACCACGGAGCTGCGCGTCGCGACCGAGCGCGAGACCGCCGAGCTGCGCGCCCGGGTCGCTGCCGAGACGGCCGCGATGCGCGAGGCCGCCGAGCGCGAGACCACCGAGCTGCGCGAGACCACGCGCCGGGAGGCCGAGCGTCAGGTCTCCGAGGCCAAGCGCGCGGCCTCCGAGGCAGCGAACGCCGTGACCTCCGAGATGGAGGAGCTGCGCGAGAAGGCGCGGACCGCTCTGGCCGAGGCCGAGCTGGACATCGCCCGCCGCCGCGAGGAGGCCGAGCTGGAGAGCGCGCAGCGCCACCAGACGGCCAAGGAGGAGACCGAGAAGCTCGTCGCGACGGCCGAGGCGCACGCGTCCGACGCCGAGCACCGCGTGGTCACGGCTCTCGAGCAGGCCGAGAAGGTCCGCACCGAGTCCGACGACTACGTCAAGGAGGTCATCGCGACCGCGCGTCACAACGCGGACCGCGTGGTCGCCGAGGCCCGCGAGTTCGCCGAGCAGACCGTCGGGGACGCCAAGGCAGAGGCCGAGCAGCAGCGCGCGGCGGCCCAGCGTCAGCTCGAGGACCTCACGCGCCAGCACGAGTCGATCAACACCTACCTCGACGAGCTGCGTGGGCTCCTCGGCGACGGTGAGGGCGCCAAGACCAAGGCGGCACCGGCCGTGGCCATAGCGGGCACCCCGGCGCAGCGCGCCAGGGCTGCGAACCTCATGACCGCGGAGTTCCCGCAGGTCGAGGTCGAGGGCGGGGAGGGCGAGGACGCCAAGTCCTCGGAGTCCTCGGCTTCCGCGAAGGCCTGAGCACGCCCATGACGCACGACGGCGACGACACCGGGGACCTGCCTGGGTCGCCGCCGTCGTCCGCTCACGAGGCTCACGGTCCCGCCGGAGCCGCGAGCAGCAACGCGCCCGACGACGTCGCGGCCTGGCGTGCTCAGCGCACCGAGGCCGCGGCGCACCAGGCGAACGAGCTCGAACGCCGCCGCGCCCAGGAGTCGGCCCAGGCCGCCGCTCTCCTGCGCGAGTTCGTCGCCGAGGCCGGACGGCGAGGCATCGCCCCGGTCCCGCTCCAGGCCCGCTCGTACGCAGGGGACGCGACGTACCGCACCAGGACGCTCGGCTGGTACCTGCGCAAGAACCGGACGCTCGCCGTCGGGACCGACGCGTCGTTCTACATCCTCAGCGTCCAGGGCGGGCTCTCGGCCCGGCTGAAGGGCGCGACCCTCGTCCCGTCGGACCCGCCGCTCGTGCTCGGCAAGGGCGGGCGCGACGGCGAGTCCATCTCTCTCGCGGACGCGATCGAGCTGGTGCTCGAGCGCGGCTGACCGCCCGGCGCTCAGTCCCGGGCGACGGCCCAGAGGTCACCGATCGCGTTCGCGACGGCCGGCGCGTCCTCGACAGCGCTCATGTGCCCCGCGGCGGGCACCACGACGAGCGTCGCCCCCCGAGCCGCGGCGACCAGGTGCTCGGCGGCCTCGACCGGGGTGAGCGTGTCCTCCTCGCCCACGACCACGCTCACGGGGCCCGCGAAGCGTGCCAGCACCTCGGTGCGGTCCGGGCGGGCGGCCATGGCGCGCTGGGCCCACGCGACGCCGTCGGGCCGCTGGGAACGGATCCACTCCTCGAGGCGAGCCGTCAGCCCACGGCGCGCGATCTTGCTCGTCGCGCCGAGCAGGGCTCCCGGCATGCCGAGGACCGCGTCGACCGTGCGGCTCTCGCTGACCGCCGCCGCGATGCGCAGGCGGTTGGCGCGGGCCGTGTCGTCGTCGGCCGTCGACTTGGTGTCCACGAGGCCGAGCGCGACCACGAAGCCCGGATGACGCTCGGCCGCGGCGAGCGCGACGTAGCCGCCCATCGACATGCCCACGACCACCGCACGCTCGAGCCCGGCGGCGCGGGCAGCGGCGACCACGGCGTCGGCTGCGGCCTCGATCGAGGGCGGCTCGCCCCCGAGCGGGCTCTCGCCCAGCCCCGGGAGGTCGACCGCGACGACCGTGATGCCGCTCGGCAGGGCCGCGGCGACGTCCTCCCACATGCGGTGGTCGAGCGGGAAGCCGTGCACGAGCAGCACGGGCAGCCCGTGCCCCTCACGCAGGGTGTGCAGGGCGAGGTGCTGGGTCGTGGTCATGTGTTCTGTCCTGTCGTCGTCGGCTGGACGTGCGTGCGGCTCGCGTCGTAGGAGGCCTGGTCGGAGGCCTCGGTGTCCGTACCCATCTCGGTCTGCGCGTCCCACGTCGTGGGGAGGGGTACGGGGAATCCCGGGCGGACGCAGGCGACGATCTCGTCGAGAACGCGTCGCACCGACGGCTCGCCCACCCACAGGTGCTTGGCCCCCTCGACCGCGACGACCTCGGCCTGCGGCACGCGCGCGAAGCGGCGTCGGGCCTCCTCGGGGCGCAGGTAGTCGTCGAGCTCGGGCACCAGGACCAGGAGCGGCTTGCCGAACGCGGCCCACCGGTCCAGGTCCTCGTCGGTCGCGCGGTGCAGGGGCGGGGAGAGGAGGATCGCGCCCTCGATGCCGGGGTCCGTGCCGTGCTTGAGGACGAGCTCGGTCCCGAACGACCACCCCACGAGCCACCGGTTCGGCAGGTCGTGGAACTCGGCCAGCTCGATCGCCGCGGCGACGTCGAAGCGCTCGGCCTCGCCGCCGTCGAACGCGCCCTCGCTCGTGCCGCGCGGGGACGACGTGCCGCGCGTGTTGAAGCGCAGCACCGCGAGGTCCGCGAGCGCGGGCAGGCGCCAGGCTGCCTTGCGGTAGACGTGGGAGTCCATGTAGCCGCCGTGCGTGGGCAGCGGGTGCAGCGTGATCAAGGTGCCCGACGGCGCCGCGTGCGCCGGGAGCGCGAGCTCGCCCACGAGGGTCAGACCGTCCGCGGTGTGGAGCTCGACGTCCTCGCGGCGGGCCGGCAGGACCGTGAGCGAACGGATCGGGGCGCCGCGCTCGACGGGCTTGCCGTCGGGGGCCGTGCGTGCCGCCGTGGGCGCACCTGCGGACGCTGCCGGGGGCACCGCTGCGGGCGTGGCCGCCGAGGCGGGCGTGGCGGGACGGTCGGTCGCGGGGTCAGGGCTGTGCGCGTTCATCACGACCGAGCCTAGCCGGGGTCGACCTCAGCGGCGCCGGGCACGCGCCTCCCAGCACCCCGTGTGCCAGTGGCGGCGGTCCTCGAGCGCGGACTGCGCCCCGAACATCGAGTCCTTGGCCCACGCGACGACGTGACTCGTCCCGGCGGGGACGGTCTGCCGGCAGCCCGGGCACACGTACGACTTGTCGCTCTGACGGACGGTGCGGACGGACCACTCGCCGTCGGGCCCGGTCTCCGACCGCATGCCGCCGAGGGCACGGTTGAGGTCGAGCGGAGGGGGTTCCGCTCCCCAGGGACGACGGCGCGAGGGACGTTTCGAGGGCACGGTTCCATTGTCCACGGTCGCGACAGCGACGGGTGCCCGCCGGTCGCGACCGTCCGTTTTCAGCACACTCTCAGAGAGTGCGGCTAGAGTTGCCGAGCCCGCCACTCCCGTGCTCGGCGCCGTGTTCACTCCCGGTCGTGCGCGGACACCCCCGAACGAAGGATTCTTGTGAAGCTCCGTACCTCTCGCGGCCTGGTCGCGATCGCCCTGGGTACCGCCCTCGTCCTGTCCGGTTGTGCTTCCGGCGACGGTGGCAGCGCCAGCCCTTCAGCCACCGAGTCGGCAGCAGCCAACGACACGGGTGTTCCGACCGAAGCCGACATCGCGGCACTCGACTCGGTCGTCGTGACCGGGACGGACGGGGACGCGACGCTCGCGTTCGACAAGGGCCTCACGGTCTCGACCACGACGAGCAAGGTCGTCACCGAGGGGGACGGCGACGAGGTCGCCGAGGGGGACCTCGTGACGATGCAGTACATCGTGTACCAGGGCAGCTCGGCAGAGCTGCTCGGTTCGACCTGGACCGATGACGCCGCAGAGTCGTTCACGGTCGGCGACGCGAGCTACGAGCTGCTGAACGACGCCCTGATCGGCCAGAAGGTCGGGGCCCAGGTCCTCGTCGCCTTCCCGAGCCAGGAGGACGACCAGACCACCGACACCCGCGTGAACCTCATCCAGATCGTCAGCACCAAGGACGTTCCGGACCGCGCCGAGGGCGAGGCCGTCACGCCGGCCGAGGGCCTGCCGGTCGTCACGCTGGACGACACGGGCAAGCCCAGCATCGACATCCCCGAGGGCTACGCCGACCCGACCGAGCTCGTCGTGCAGACGCTCATCAAGGGCTCCGGTCCGGAGGTCACCGCGGACCAGACCGTCACGACCCAGTACACGGGTTGGACGCTCGACGGTGAGTCCTTCGACTCCTCGTGGGAGAACGGCGCTCCTGCGACCTTCCCCCTGAGCGGTGTCATCGAGGGGTGGACCACCGGGCTCGCGGGTCAGACCGTCGGCAGCCAGGTGCTGCTGGTCGTCCCTGCGGCGCTCGCCTACGGCGCTGAGGCCAGCGAGACGAACCCCCTCGCCGGCAAGACCTTGGTCTTCGTCGTCGACATCCTGGACGCCTCCTGATCTGCACCCCCTCCTGACGGCCCCGCCGTCCGGACCGTCGAAGGGCCGTCTCCCGCTCGCGGGAGGCGGCCCTTCTCGCGTGCTGGACGGGTGACGTCCGGTGCGGGCCGTCGGGCAGGGCACCTCACAGGGGCTGCCCCTAGGCTCTGTCCATGAGCACAGAGCGCGAAGTCATGACGTGGGAGATTTTCGGCACCGCGTCCAGGCAGCTGGCCGAGCAGGTGGTCGCAGGCGGCTTCCAGCCCGACGTCGTGGTGGCGATCGCCCGCGGCGGACTGCTTCCCGGCGGGGCCGTGGCCTACGCGCTGGGCACCAAGGGGGTGGGGACGCTCAACGTGGAGTTCTACACGGACATCGGTCAGACGCTCGCCGACCCTCGCGTCCTCCCCCCGCTCATGGACACGTCGGAGCTCCCGGGGTCCAAGGTCCTCGTGGTCGACGACGTCGCGGACTCGGGCCGGACCCTCGCCCTGGTCATGGACCTGCTCGCCGAGCACGGCACCGAAGCACGTTCGGCCGTGCTGTACACCAAGCCGCGCACGATCCTCCAGCCGGACTTCTCCTGGAAGGAGACCGACAAGTGGATCACGTTCCCGTGGTCGGCCGAGCCCCCGGTCGAGGGCGCGCTGGCGCGGCCGAACGACTGAGTCGCTGACCGCCTGCGGGGGCGGGTGGCCACCACCGGTTCGACCACCACGGCGGGCCGGTGATACTCCGGGGCCGCAGGCACACCAGCACC
>NZ_JBHXBO010000163.1:0-9608 GCF_042726775.1 Oerskovia sp. NPDC060287 | reverse complement strand
GGCGTGACCCCCTTGGTGGGGGTCACGCCCGTTCCTGTGCTCGGAGGGGTCAGTCGCGGAACGTCTCGATCCGCGCCCCCAGCTCGATGAGCCGCTCCTGGAGCTGCTCGTAGCCGCGCGAGATGATGTCGACGTTGCGCAGCACCGAGGTGCCCTTCGCGGCGAGCATCCCGAGCAGGATCACGACGGCGGGGCGCAGCGCGGGCGGGCAGCTGACCTCGGCGCCCGACCAGTGGGTGGGTCCCGTGATGTCGAGGCGGTGCGAGTCGAGCAGCCGGACGTCCGCCCCGAGCCGGGTCAGGTCCGTCAGGTGGATGGCCCGGCCCTCGTAGACCCAGTCGTGGATGAGCGTGTGACCGCTCGCGCACGCGGCGATGACCGCGAAGAACGGCAGGTTGTCGATGTTGAGCCCCGGGAACGGCATGGGGTGGATCTTGTCGATCGGGGCGTGCAGCTCGCTCGGGTGCACCGTCACGTCGACCAGACGCGTGCGACCGTTGAGCGCCAGGTACTCGGGCGTGAGCGAGTAGCGCAGCCCCATCTCGGAGAGCGTCGCGAGCTCGATCTCCATGAACTCGATGGGCACGCGCGCGACCGTGATCTCCGAGCCCGTCACGATCCCCGCGGTCAGCAGGCTCATGGCCTCGACCGGGTCCTCGGAGACCGCGTACTCGACGTCCGCGTCGATGTCGGTGCGGCCGTGGATGCGCAGGGTCGTGGTGCCGATGCCCTCGATGCGCACCCCGACGAGCTCGAGGTAGAAGCACAGGTCCTGGACCATGTAGTTGGGGCTGGCGTTGCGGATCGTGGTCACGCCGTCGCGCGATGCGGCCGCCATGATCGCGTTCTCCGTGACGGTGTCGCCGCGCTCGGTCAGGACGACGCTCAGGTCCTCCGTGCCGCCCGGGGTCACGAGGGCCTCGTAGTTGCCCGATGCCGCCGTGACCGACAGCCCGAACGGGCGCAGCGCGATCATGTGCGGCTCGACGGTCCGGGTGCCGAGGTCGCACCCGCCCGCGTAGGGGAGCGCGAACTCGCGCTCGAGGCCCAGGAGCGGGCCGAGGAACATGATGATCGACCGTGTGCGGCGTGCCGCGTCGACGTCGATCGAGGCCAGGTCGAGGTGCTCGGGCACGACGATCTCGAGGTCGCGGCCGTCGGTCGACCAGGTCGCCTGGACGCCGATGCTGCGCAGGACGTCGACGATGCGGTCGACCTCGACGATGCGCGCGACGCGCCGCAGCGTGGTCCGGCCCCGGTTGAGCAGCGACGCGCAGAGCAGCGCGACGGCCCCGTTCTTCGAGGAGTTGACCTCGATGCGTCCGGAGAGCTCGTGACCTCCGCTGACCCGCAGGTGCGAGTGCTTGGGGGCCCCGAACGTGATGATCTCGGAGTCGAGGGCTGCGCTGATCCGCGCGAGCATGTCGAGGCTCACGTTCTGCGAGCCCTGCTCGATCCGGTGGATCGCGCTCTGGCTGGTGCCGAGCCTCTCGGCGAGCTGGGCCTGGGTCAGGCCCTTGTTCTGGCGGGCGCCGCGGATGAGCGCGGCGACCTGCGCGAGGTGCTGGGGTGCTTCGTCGACCATGGTCATGGACCGACCGTAACTCATGCATGAGATATTGGCGCGTCGATCTTGGGGTGCGGCGGCAGTTTCACGAGATCATCACGCCTGCCTCATCTGTTCCATGAGTTCAGAGCGGTGCGCTGCGGGTGGTCAGGACGGCCAGGCGGTGCTGGCGCCGGCCCCGACGTACCCCTGCTGCTGGCGCCAGGAGTTGAAGTTCTCCGCCCAGGCGCGGTGGGCCGTGATCTGGTGGCGGTGGAGCGCGTCGAGGTCCTGGTCGACGATCTCCGGGAACGCGCGGGTCATGGCCTCGAGCACGTCGAGGGTCGCCAGGACGTCGACGTCCGCGGTGTGCAGGTTGCCGCCGTCGAACACGCCGTAGTGCGCGCACAGGTCACCGAGCTTGCGCTTGCCCTTGCGGTAGCGGTCGAGCGAGCGGTCCAGCACGAGCGGGTCGATCACCGGGGTGACCTCGCGCCCCAGGCGCTCGCCCAGGGTCGGCAGGCCGTGCCGCGTGAGCTCGGCGTCGAGCAGCGAGAGGTCGAACGCGGCGTTGAACGCGACGACCGGGACCCCCAGCGCGAGGTCCGCGGCGATGAGCGACGCGATCTCCTCGAGCGCGGGGCCCGGGGCCTCCCCGTGCTCGACCGCGTGCTCGGTCGAGATCCCGTGGATCGCGGCGGCCTCCGCGGGGATGGGGACGCCCGGGTCGATCAGCCACGTCCGCACCTCGGTGCTCTCGCCCGGCACGCGCCGGACGAGGGCTGCCGTCACGATGCGGTCGTTGTGGACGTCCACGCCGGTGGTCTCCGTGTCGAAGCCCAGCAGGGGCCTGGTGGTCCAGCTCATCGTCGTGCTCCTTGCAGTGGTCCTGTGGACGGCCGGCCCGCCGACTGCGCCGTGCCCGACCTGTCCTGGTCTCTGGTCGTGAGCATGCCAGCGGCCACTGACACGCGCGGGCGCGGCACGTTCGCAGGGGTGTCAGGTCGCCGCAGGCTCGCCCGTGCGCCGCGGGACGGGCCCGCCGTCCCCGACGGTCCGCCGGGCTCACGGTCGCCCGGGGCTGGACGTGCGGAGTCCACCCGGCGGCACGGGCGGGCGGGGGAGCGGTGCGGGCCGGTATCCTCGTCGGGTGAGCAACGAGATCGAGATCGGTCGTGGCAAGCGCGGACGGCGCGCCTTCTCCTTCGACGACATCGCCGTGGTCCCCTCCCGGCGTACTCGTGACCCGGAGGACGTGTCGGTGGGGTGGCAGATCGACGCCTACCACTTCGACCTGCCGATCCTGGCGGCACCCATGGACTCCGTCATGAGCCCGTCGACCGCGGTCGCCCTGGGCAACGCGGGCGGCCTGGGCGTGCTAGACCTCGAGGGCCTGTGGACGCGCTACGAGAACCCGGAGCCGATCCTCGCGGAGATCGCGACGCTCGACGCCGCGAGCGCGACGCGCCGCATGCAGGAGGTGTACGCCGAGCCCATCAAGGCCGAGCTCATCACCCAGCGCCTGAAGGAGATCCGCGCGACGGGCGTCACGGTCGCGGGCGCGCTGTCCCCGCAGCGGACCCAGGAGTTCTACAAGACGGTCGTGGACGCGGGGGTGGACCTGTTCGTCATCCGTGGCACCACGGTCTCGGCCGAGCACGTCTCGGGCAACGCCGAGCCGCTCAACCTCAAGCGTTTCATCTACGAGCTGGACGTCCCCGTGGTCGTCGGCGGCGCCTCGACGTACACCGCGGCCCTGCACCTCATGCGGACGGGTGCCGCGGGCGTCCTGGTCGGGTTCGGCGGCGGCGCGGCGCACACGACGCGCGTGAGCCTCGGCATCCACGCCCCCATGGCGACGGCCGTCGCAGACGTCGCGGCCGCGCGCCGTGACTACCTCGACGAGTCGGGCGGCCGGTACGTGCACGTCATCGCCGACGGCGGAGTGGGCCGCTCGGGCGACCTGGTCAAGGCGGTCGCGTGCGGCGCTGACGCCGTGATGCTGGGTGCCGCTCTGGCGCGCGCCTCCGAGGCTCCCGGGCGTGGCTGGCACTGGGGCTCCGAGGCGCACCACCCGCAGCTGCCCCGCGGCGAGCGCGTGAGCGTCGGCACGGCCGGCACGCTCGACGAGATCCTGTTCGGCCCGGGCCGCCAGGCCGACGGCACGCTCAACCTCGTGGGCGCGCTCAAGCGCGCCATGGCCACGACGGGCTACTCCGACCTCAAGGAGTTCCAGCGCGTCGAGGTCGTCGTCTCGCCGTACCAGCCGCGCTGATGGCTCCGGGCCGCATCCGCGACGGGGTCGCTCTGACGAACGCCCTCGCCGCGGGTGCGCCCGACGCCGCGCCCGAGCACCTGCGGGTCGGCGGCGTGGAGTTCCGCGAGATCGCCGACGACGACGTCGAGCAGGTCGTCGCCCTGTGGGACGGGTGCGGCCTGGTGCGCCCGTGGAACGACGCCCACCGGGACGTCGCTGACGCGCGGGTCAACCCGACGTCGACGGTCCTGGTCGCGCACGACGAGGGCGGCGCCGTCGTCGCCACCGCGCTGGCCGGGTACGAAGGGCACCGCGGATGGATCTACTACGTCGCGGTGGCGCCCGCGCTCCAGGGCGCGGGGCTCGGCAGGGACGCGGTCGTGGCCGCAGAGGCGTGGCTCCTGGACGCCGGTGCCCGCAAGGTGCGACTCATGGTCCGCACGACCAACACGCCCGTCCTGGGCTTCTACGAGCGCCTCGGGTACACGGACGCCGAGTGCACGGTCCTGGGGCGAGACCTCGTCTGACCCTCGGCCGCGACGGCGCGACGCGACGAGCTGCCGCTCGCGGGTCGGTCAGGAGGCGCGGTGCTGCCGCCCGACCGACCCGCGGCCGTCACCCGTGGGGGCGAGCCGTCAGATCGTCGACCAGCCACCGTCCGACATCAGGAGCGCGCCGTTGACGTTGGCGGAGTCCTCGGACAGCAGCCACGTGATCGAGGCCGCGAGCTGCTCGGCGGTCGCGGGAGCGGGCACGGTCGCCTGCATGATCGGGCCCAGGCGCTGGGCGCCCAGCTCGGAGCGGAACGGCGCCTCGATGTTGGTCGCGACGGCTCCCGGTGCGACGGCGTTGACGCGTACGCCCGCGGGGCCGTAGAAGAGCGCGGTGCTCTTGGTGAGGCCCACGACGGCGTGCTTGGACGTCGCGTAGGGCGTGCCCGACGCGCCTGCGCGGATGCTGGCCTCGCTCGCGACGTTGACGATCCGCCCGTGCCCGGCCTCGACCATCGCGGGCAGCACGGCGCGCATGAGCTTCATGGGGGCTGTCACGTTGATGCGCAGGACCCGCTCCCACAGCGCGTCGTCGATCTCGGCGGTGGGCACGAACGCGTCCATGATCCCCGCGTTGTTGACGAGGCCCGTGATGCGCCCTTCGCCGACCTCGACGATCTGCGCGATCACCGCGTCGTCGGACACGTCGCCCACGACGGTCGTCAGGGGGAGGTCGCCGACCTCTACGCTGAGCGCATCGAGCCGTTCGGCGTCGAGGTCGCTCGCGATGACGCGGGCGCCCTCGGCGAGGAGCCGGGTCGCGGTCGCCTTGCCGATGCCGGAGCCGGCGCCGGTGACGACGACGGTCGCCCCTGCGAAGCGGTTCGGGATGGTCGACGTGGTCATGATGGGGTCCTTCCGCCGGATGGAGGGGCCGGGTGCGGCCCCCTGCTACCTTTTTAACACCGAGTGCCATAAAGAAGTACCCCGAGGAGATGTGATGTCGGAGACAACCGCACGCCGAGGCCGGCCGGCCACCGTCGACCGGCACCGGGTGGCGGCCACGGCCCTGCGCCTCTTCACGGACGAGGGGTTCGGCAACGTCACGATGGACGACGTGGCGGTCGCGTGCGGCGTCGGCCGACGGACCCTGTTCCGCCTCTTCCCCTCCAAGGCCGCGATGGTCTGGGGTGGCTCGGGGGAGGCGCGCGACGCGATCGACGGCGTGCTCGCCGCGGCCGGTGACGTGACCCTGCCCGAGGCCCTCGACGTCGTGCGCGGTGCGTTCGTGGCGTCGTCCACCTTCCCGCCCGAGGCGCTCGAGGTCACGCGTCAGCGGCTGTGCCTCATCGCCGGCGATGAGGAGCTCCTCTCCTGGGGCACGTCGAGCATCGGGACGTCGGCCGCGTCGGTCGCGGAGTTCCTCAGCCGGGCCGAGGGGGCCGCGCAGTCCTCGTTGCGTGCCCGTTCGCTCGCGGCGGCGTGCGCGGCAGCGAACTTCGCGGCCCTCGTCTGGTGGGCGCAGAGTGCCCCCGAGCGTGACCCCGCCGGGGTCGTGGACGAGGCGCTCACGCACCTGCTCGACGGCGCGCGGACCTGGGCCGCGCAGGGCTGAGCCGGACGGCGTGCGGCCCGGAGCCCCCGGCCCGGTCTCCCGGCGCGGCGTCGGGACCGCGTCACCAGGGGGATTGTGTGAAGGATGTTCTGCGTGGGGGTACCGACGCGTAACCTGTCACGCATGGCAAGCGAACCAGCCGACGGCGGCCAGGGCGGCAGCGCCGCGATCGACGGACTCATCGACCCCGAGGACCCCTCGGCCACGTACGTCCTGGAGCCCGACGTCGTCGCTCCCCTCGTGGCCCGCATCGTCACCTCTCACACCGCGGGCGACCACCGGTCCCTCCTCCCGTTCACGGGTGCGCCCCTCGCGGCGATCCCCCTGTCCTCGGTCGAGGACGTGGCCGAAGCCGTCGAGCGTGCTCATCGGGCTCAGCGCTCGTGGGCTCACACCACGGTCGCCGAGCGTGCCGCGGTGCTCCTGCGCTTCCACGACCTGGTCCTCGAGAGGCAGGCCGAGGTCCTGGACCTCCTGCAGATGGAGACCGGCAAGTCGCGGCGCAGCGCGTTCGAGGAGGTCGGCGACATCGCCCAGGTCACGCGCCACTACGGCGTGCGGGCGGCCACCTACCTCGCGGACCGTCGCGTGGGCGGCATGCTCCCGGTCCTGACCGGAGCCACGGTGCACCGCCGGCCCGTCGGCGTCGTCGGGGCCATCGCTCCCTGGAACTACCCGCTGACGCTCGGGCTCGCCGAGGCCCTGCCCGCGCTCGTGGCGGGCAACGCGGTCGTGCTCAAGCCGGACCCGCAGACGTCCCTGACCGCACTGTGGGCCGCCGAGCTGCTCGAGGAGGCCGGGTTGCCCGGCGACCTCTTCCTCGTCGTCGCGGGCGGTGGAGACGTGGGCGCCGCTCTGACGGGTCTGGTCGACCACATCGCCTTCACGGGCTCGACCGCGACAGGTCGGAAGGTCGCCGCCCAGGCTGGCGAGCGCCTCATCGGGACCACGCTCGAGCTGGGCGGCAAGAATCCCCTGTACGTCGCGGCGGACGCGCACGTCCCGTCGGCAGCCCAGGGAGCGGTGCGGGCCTGCTTCTCGAACAGCGGCCAGCTGTGCGTCTCGATCGAGCGTCTGATCCTCCACGAGGACATCGCCGAGGAGTTCCTCGACGCGTTCGTCCCGCTCGTGCGCGGGCTCACGCTCGGGACCGCGCTCGACTACTCGGTCGACATGGGCTCGCTCACGTCGCAGGCGCAGCTCGACCGCGTCGTCGCGCACGTCGACGACGCCCTCGCGCAGGGTGCCCGGGTGCTGGCCGGCGGCGTCCACCGCGCGGACATCGGCCCGTACTTCTACGCCCCCACGGTCCTCGACCACGTCCCGCCCACCGCGGCCTGCGCTCACGAGGAGACGTTCGGGCCGGTCGTCTCGGTGACGCGCGTGCCTGACGACGCGACCGCGATCCGCGTCATGAACGACTCCGAGTACGGGCTCAGCGCGAGCATCTGGACCCAGGACACGGCGCGGGGCCGTCGCCTCGCGGCGCAGGTCGAGGCCGGTGCGGTCAACATCAACGACGGCTACGCCGCGGCGTTCGGGTCGGTCTCGGCCCCCATGGGCGGTTTCAAGTCCTCGGGGCAGGGGCGCCGCCACGGACGCGAAGGCATCGAGGCGCTCACCGAGCCCCAGACGATCGTGGTCCAGCGCGGGGTGTCGCGCGGGCTGAGCTTCGACACGCTGTACGCCCAGCCGGGGGACCGGCCCAGCCGGCTGCTCACGGCCGCGTTCGGGGTGATGAAGAAGCTGCGTCTGCCGTAGCGGCGTCGCGCCGACCGGCGCTCACGACGATCGATCGCCCGCCCCACGTCCGGGGCGGGCGACCGGTCCTGGGGGTCAGGGCGTCGCGGAGCGCGACTCGAGGACGTCGGAGACCGCGGTCTCCTTCGCGCCCAGGTGCACCGGCTCGCGGTGCGTGAGGGCGTCCCAGGCCGCCTTGAGCGACGCGGGCACCTCGCGCACGCGGTACATCACGGCCTTCGGGGGCTCGACGCTCGTCGAGGGCACCCCCACGCCCACGGCGTCGATACCCGCCTGGGAGCACGAGAACAGGGCGCGTGGCAGGTGGTAGTCCTGCGTGACGACCACGGCCTCCGTGACGCCGAAGATCTCGTGCGCGCGGACGCACGTGTCGTGCGTGTCGAACCCGGCGAAGTCGCGGACCACGTGCTCGGCCGGGACCCCCTGCTCGACGAGCCAGTCGAGCATCGCGGTCGGCTCGTCGTACCCTTCGCGGGAGTTGTCGCCGCTCACGAGGACGACCTGGACCTTTCCCTGCTCGTAGAGCTCGCGCGCCGCGTCGAGGCGCCGACGCAGGAAGGTCGACGGTGACCCGTCGGGTCGCAGCCCCGCACCGAGCACGATGGCCACGGGCCGCTCGGGCGTCGACGCGACGTCGGGGCTGACCTGGAGCCGACCGCCGACCTGCACCCAGGCGAGCGGGGCCGCGACCACGAGCACGAGCGCGGCAGCGCCGAGCGCGAGCGTCCGCCGACGCCCCCGAGGGGTCGGGACGGGCCCTGCCGTCGGTACCGTCGGCGCGGGGTTCCCCTGCGGTGCGCTCACGCGGGCGAGCCTAGCGGCCGGTCCGGGCTCCGGAGCCCTGCCGTCGCGCGCGTCGCGGCCCGAGGCGCGGAGCCCGGGCCGCGCGCCCCCGGGAGGGCCGCGAACCCAGGGGAGCGGTCAGGCAGTTCCCGAGGCGCCCACGAGTCCCGCGAGCTCGGTCCGGAGGTTCTCCTCGGCGCGCGCGGCCCAGCGCTCGCGACCGAGCGGGGTCCTGAAGAGCGCGGGCAGTGCGAGGAGCTGCTCGAGCACCGCGGCGCGTCCGGCCCGGAAGAGGTCGTCGGGGACGTGCGCGTACTCGGCGCGGACCTGGCGCACGTAGCGGGCGTAGCGGTCGGGCATGGCGCCGAGGATCGCGAGGTCCGCGTCGCACACGAGCGCTCCCACGGCGTCGTCGGGGGAGGGGTCGTGACCCGCGGTGAGCCGGACGAGCCGCGCGACCTCCGCGACGTCGTCCGCCGTGAGGCGAGTCCCGCCGGCGGCGGGATCGGCGCCCGGGGCGTGCTCCGTCGTCGGGCCGGCGAGCAGCGGGGTGAGGCTCGCCACCGCGAGCTCCGCCGACGCCTCCTCGTCCTCGCCCGCGACCCCCTCGTGGACCGCGTCGTGGAACCACAGCGCGAGCTGCGCGCGCGACGACGTGCCCGACGGCGCCGCCTCGCCCCGCGCGGGCACGCCCGGCGAGCGCTCCTCGAGGACCGCGAGCGAGTCGAGCACGTGCACCAGGTGCGAGGGGCCGTGGTAGACGCGGTGCGGCTCGTGCCAGCGCCGCACGAGGTCCGCGCCGACCTCTGGCGCGCCCGGGACGCCCGGCAGGAGCGTGTCCCAGCGGGCCGTGAGCGCGGCCGCCTTCGCAGCCGCCCGGTCGCGAGCGGGGACGCGCAGGCCCGAGGCGCGCAGCCGCACGATGAGCTCCCGCCCCGAGACGCCGTGCGCACCCGCGGCGACGCAGTCCGCGTGGCGCTCGGCCGGGACGTCGTAGTGGTCCAGGTCGAACGCGCGCCGCCCGAGCCCCAACCGCTCGGCGAACGCGTGCAGCTCGTCGAGCGAGGAGTCGGACACGAGGTGGGACCAGAGGGTCCCGTGGGCCGGCCAGGTCGGCGGGTCGATGAGAAGAGCCACGCCTCGACCCTAGAGGGT
>NZ_JBHXBO010000162.1:0-9633 GCF_042726775.1 Oerskovia sp. NPDC060287 | reverse complement strand
GTATAAGAGACAGCCTCGCGAGGGGAGCGGCGCCGTCGGGCGTTCGTGGAGCGGGAGACGTGCACCGTGACGCTCGGCCCGGCACACCGGGAGGAGGATCCCCCGGGAACCCGCTAGGCGCGCGCTGCCTGCCCGCGGTCGTCCGCGAAGTCGCCCGTGACGAGGAACGTCACGCGCTTGGCGATCGAGACGCCGTGGTCGCCGAACCGCTCGTAGTAGCGGCCCACGAGCGTCACGTCGACCGTCTCCTGCGGGGTCCCCGTCCAGTCCGGGCCCAGGACCGCCGCGAACGTGTCCTGGTGCAGGTGGTCCAGCAGGTCGTCGTCGCGCTCGACGTTCGCTGCGACCGTCAGGTCACGCGTCGTCAGGAGCGTCGTGGTGCGGCGCGCGACCCGCGTCGCGGCGTCGTGCATCTGGGCGAACGTCCCCTCCAGCAGAGGGTGGATCGCGTGCGCCGGGTAGCGGCCGCGTGCGACCTGGGCGACGTGCCGGGCGAGGTCGCCCATGCGCTCGAGCGTCGCGCTCATGCGCAGCGCGCTCACGACGACGCGGAGGTCGGTCGCGACCGGCTGCTGCTGCGCGAGCAGCAGGACGCAGCGTTCGTCGAGCTCGCGCTCGAGGGCGTCGATCGCGTGGTCGGACGCGATGACGGACTGTGCGAGCTGGAGGTCGGCAGTGAGCAGCGCCGTCCCCGCCCGACTGATGGCAGACTCGACCAAGCGACTCATCTCGGCAAGGTCGTCACCGACCTGCTTGAGCTCGGCCTCGAAGATTTCCCGCATCGCATCCCTTTCATGGTGACCAGCAACCCCCACCATGTCAGGCCAGGTGAACCGGGAGGTGAACGGTCAGGTGAACGACAGGACGCCGCCAGGTGAACTCTTGGGCGCGCCGCACCGGAACCGTCCCGGAACGGGCGCGGACGGTCCGGCGGGGTCCTCTCCGACCGTACGCTGGAACCGTGGAAGGAATCCAGGAGGGCGTCGGGCTGCTCGTCGCCGGGGTCATCGGGCTGCTCGTGGGCGTGTTCGCGACGCTCGCGTTCCGGTTCAGCGAACGCAGCGCCCACCGCATGCCCGACGGGGAGGCCCCCGAGCTCGACGAGGGGCTGGTGCGCGTGCTCGCGGTGCTGCGCTCGGCCGCCGTGGTCCTCGACGGCGAGGGCGAGGTGGTGCGGGCCAGCCCACCGGCCTATGCCTTGGGAGTGGTGCGGGGTGACGCGGTCGTGCATGCCGCGATCCTCGACATGATCGCCGAGGTCCAGCGCGACGGGGTGATCCGCGACGAGGAGCTCGAGCTCCCGCGCGGCCCGGTCGGCCGCGGCATGGTCATGCTCCAGGTCCGCGTCGCGCAGGTCGGCCCGCACCACATCCTCGTGCTCGCCGAGGACCGGACCGAGGCGCGACGCATCGACGCGATCCGCCGTGACTTCGTCGTCAACGTCTCGCACGAGCTCAAGACCCCGGTGGGCGCGCTCGCGCTGCTCGCCGAGACGGTCCAGGACGCCGCGGACGACCCCGTCGCGGTCCGCCGGTTCACCGGACGCATGCAGCAGGAGGCCACGCGCCTGTCCGCGCTGGTCCAGGAGATCATCGAGCTCTCCCGCCTCCAGGTCGCCGGCGCGCTCCAGGCCGTCACGACCGTCCCTGTGCGGGGCGTGGTCGAGGAGTCCGTCGACCGGGCGCGCACCAACGCCCAGGGCAAGGGCATCGTCCTGACGGTCGGAGGCGACCTCGACGCGGTCGTCTACGGCGACCACGCGCTGCTCGTGACCGCGGTCCGCAACCTGCTCGACAACGCGGTCGCCTACTCGGGCGAGAACACGCGCGTCGGGGTCGGCGTGAGCGTCGTCGGAGACCTCGTCGAGATCGCTGTCGTCGACCAGGGCATCGGGATCTCCGCAGGCGAGCAGCAGCGCGTGTTCGAGCGGTTCTACCGGGTCGATCCCGCGCGCTCGCGCGACACGGGCGGCACGGGCCTCGGCCTCAGCATCGTCAAGCACATCGCCGCCGACCACGGCGGCGAGGTGACCATGTGGTCCGAGCCCGGCCGTGGTTCCACGTTCACGCTGCGCATCCCGGCGGCGGACCCGACCGCGGTGGAGGCTTCGCCGTCGGGCACCGAGGGTGCTGAGGACGCAGGCGGCGCAGAGAACGCCGACGGCGCTGCGGGCGCGGAGAGCGCCCGCGGTACCGAGAGCACCCCGGGGCCCGGGGCCCAGGCCCCGGCCGACGTCGCCGCCCACTCCCGGGCGAGCGACCCACAGACCGATCCCTACCCCGGCACGTCCCCCAGAACCAAGGAGGTGGGTGCGTGACGCGCATCCTGGTCGTCGAGGACGAGGAGTCGTACCGCGACCCTCTGACCTATCAGCTGGCCCGCGAGGGCTTCGACGTCGTCGAGGCGGCGACCGGGCCCGAGGCCCTGGCCGCCTACGACGCGGGCGGTGCGGACCTCGTGCTGCTCGACCTCATGCTCCCCGGCCTGAGCGGCACCGAGGTCTGCCGCGAGCTGCGCCAGCGCGGCAACGTGCCCGTCATCATGCTCACGGCCAAGGACTCCGAGATCGACAAGGTCGTGGGGCTCGAGCTCGGTGCGGACGACTACGTGACCAAGCCCTACTCGTTCCGGGAGCTCCTCGCGCGCGTGCGCGCCGTGCTGCGGCGCCAGGGCGGGCCGGAGGCCGCCGCGGGGGAGCCCGAGGACGACGGGGCGCTCGAGGTCGGTCCGGTCAAGATGGACGTCGAGCGGCACACGGTCTCGGTGCACGGCGAGCTCGTCTCGTTCCCGCTCAAGGAGTTCGACCTGCTCGAGCTGCTGCTGCGCAACGCGGGCCGGGTCCTGACGCGCGGGCAGCTCATCGACCGCGTGTGGGGGGCCGACTACGTGGGTGACACCAAGACTCTCGACGTGCACGTCAAGCGCATCCGCTCGAAGATCGAGCCCGACCCGGCGACCCCGCGCTACCTGCTGACGGTGCGTGGGCTGGGCTACAAGGTGGCCGACGGCGACGCGTAGCTCAGGTGCGGTGCCGACCCGTCGGGGCGGGCACCGGCGTGTCCGGGCCGGAGAGCTCGGACGCGCCGCTCAGCCGCCGCTGGTCCCGCCGGGGTCACCGGGCTCGCCGGGGCTACCGGACGTGTCGGGGCTACCGGACGTGCCGGGGCCGCTCGGCTGGTCGCCGCCGGGGCGGCGCCTCGGGCGCCCGCGCAGGGCACCGCGTCGTTCGGGTCCTCGCCGCTCCGCGGCAGGCCTGGGCGCCTGGGGGACGTCGCTGCCGTAGAGCTCGTCCCACTGCTCGGAGATGGTCTCGGTCACGCGGCGCGTGACGTGCTGGGTGAGGACCAGGCGGGCCTGGGCCCGTTCGGCTCGCAGGATCGCGCTGTGCTCCTCGCGCAGCGCGATCACGGTCGACAGGGCCATGCCGATCATGACGACCGAGAACGGCAGGGCGATGAGGATCGCGGCCGTCTGCAGAGCGGTGAGCCCACCCGAGATCAGGAGGGCCATCGCGAGGAGGCCCGACAGCACGGCCCACAGGATGCGGTTCCAGACCGCGGGGTGCGGGTCGCCACCCGAGGTCAGCATCCCGACGACGAACGAGCCCGAGTCGGCCGACGTCACGAAGAACACCCCGATGAGCACGATCGCGAGCACCGTGAGGACCGGGCCGCCCGGCAGGTCGCCCAGGAGCTGGAACAGCACGGTGTCGGTGTCGACGCTCCCGTCGGCGCCTACGAGCCCGCCGTCGCCGAAGATCTGCCGGTAGAGCGCCGAGCCGCCGAAGATCGAGAACCACAGGAACGTCACGAGCGTGGGGACCAGGAGCGTGCCCATGACGAACTCGCGGATGGTGCGCCCGCGCGAGATGCGCGCGATGAAGACGCCCACGAACGGGGCCCACGAGATCCACCAGCCCCAGTAGAAGATGGTCCACGACGACTGCCACTCGAGCCCGGCGTCACCCTGGAAGGCCGTGGTGTCGAACGTCAGGCGGATGACGTTCTGGAGGTAGTACCCCATGGACTGCACGTAGTCGCGCAGGAGGAACAGCGTGGGGCCCACCACGAGCACCGTGAGGGCCAGGACGCCGGCCAGGACCATGTTCCCGTTGGAGAGCCATTTCATGCCGCGCCCCAGGCCCGAGGCGACCGAGAGGGTCGCGACGGCCGTGATCCCGATGATCAGGCCGATCTGGAGCGCCAGGCCCGGCTCGGCGACGTTCAGGAAGCCGAGCCCGGCCCCGATCTGCAGCACACCGAAGCCCAGCGAGGTCGCGACACCGAACACCGTGCCCAGCACCGCGACGACGTCGACCACGTCGCCGAGGCGGCCCTTGACCCGGTCGCCGAGCAGGGGTTCGAGGGCCCACCGGATCGAGACGGGCCGCCCCTTGCGGTGGATCGCGTAGGCGAGCGCGAGGCCCGCGACGACGTAGATCGCCCAGGCGTGCACGCCCCAGTGAAGGTAGCTCTGCCCCATCGCGGCCTGCGCGAGGGCCGCCGGGTCGCCCGTGACGCCCGGCTTGGGCGACGCGTAGTGCGTCAGCGGCTCGGCCGCTCCCCAGTACACGAGCCCGATCCCCATGCCGGTCGCGAACAGCATCGCGAACCACACGGGCAGCCGGAACAGCGGGGTCTCGTCGTCCTTGCCGAGGACGATGTCGCCGAAGCGGCTCAGGCCCATCCACAGCGCGAAGATGACGAACCCGGCCACGATCAGCACGTAGTACCAGCCGAACGCTCCGATCACGTCGGCCTGGAGCGTGCTCAGGACCGCCGTGGTCCCGTCCGTGAACACCATCGCGAGCAGGACGAACAGCAGGATCAGGCCGGCCGCAGGGTAGAAGACGCGGGGGTACATGCGCCCGGGCGGCACGGGGAGGGCCGCGGCGGCGGCCCCGGCCTCGGTGCCCGACGCCGGGGCGGGAGCGGGGGAGGCGGCGCTGTCGCCCGCCGGCGCGGTCCCGTCCTCGCTCGCATCGCTGGTGGGGTGGTCGCTCGTGCCGTCGTCGCTCACGCGAGGTCTCCTGACGTTCGTCCGTGCGGGTCGTGCGGTGCCCGTGAGCGAGGGGCCGACGACGTGCAGGTCCGGCTCGGTCTGCTCGACAACCTGTTCCTGCCAGCGTTCCCGACCTGCCTGGATGAGGCAACCGCTGGCCCCAGGGAGGGGGCCGCGGCGACCCCGTCACAGTGGTTTATCCACAGGCCGCAAGAGTCTGTGCACTGTTCATCTGTCGTTCACCCGGACAACCGGAGCGCGTCACCCGGGCTGCTTAGCGTCGTTGTTGTCACCGGCGCTCGCTGGTGCCGCCCCCGCGTTGAACAGGATGGAAGAAGAGAGTGAAGCTCAGCCGATTCACCCGCGCAGGTTCCGCAGCAGCCGTCGGCATGCTCGCGTTGACGTTGGCAGCGTGCGGCTCGAACAGCACCGACTCCGGTGGCGACGCCACCACTGATGGCGCAGCGAGCGGCTCGACCGAGGACCTCACGGGCACGCTCGCCGGTGCCGGCGCCTCGTCCCAGGAGAAGGCCGTGGCCGGCTGGATCGCCGGCTTCGGCGACATCGCCCCCGGCGTGACCGTCAGCTACGACGCGGTCGGCTCCGGCGGAGGCCGCGAGCAGTTCCTGTCCGGCGCCACGCAGTTCGCCGGCTCCGACGCCGCCCTCAAGGAGGACGAGCTCGCGACCGCGACCGACCGCTGCTTCGGCGGCGAGGCGATCGAGGTCCCGCTCTACATCAGCCCCATCGCCGTGATCTACAACCTGCCCGGTGTCGACACCGAGCACCTCCAGCTCTCGGCCGAGACGCTCGCGAAGATCTTCAACCGCGAGATCACGACCTGGAACGACCCGGCGATCGCCGCGGAGAACGAGGGCGTCGAGCTCCCCGCGACCGCGATCATCCCCGTGAACCGCTCGGACGAGTCCGGCACCACGGAGAACTTCACCGAGTACCTCGCGGCCGCCTCGAACGGCGCCTGGCCGCACGAGGCCAGCGGCGACTGGCCCCTGTCCGGCGGTCAGTCGGGTCAGGGCACCCAGGGTGTCGTCGACACCGTCACGGGTGCCGAGGGCGCCATCGGGTACGCCGACGCCTCGCGCGCCGGTGACCTGGGCACGGTCGCGATCAAGGTCGGCGAGGAGTACGTGCCGTTCTCGCCCGAGGCCGCGGCCAAGGTCGTCGACGCCTCGCCTCGTGCGGAGGACGCGACCGACAAGCGCCTCGTCGTCGAGATCGACCGCACCACGACCGAGGCCGGCGCCTACCCGCTGGTCCTCATCTCCTACTCGATCGCCTGCGACACCTACGACAAGGCCGAGGACGCCGCGAACGTCAAGGCGTACCTGACCTACGTCGCCAGCGAGGAGGGCCAGGCACGCGCTGCCGAGGCCTCCGTCGCCGGCTCCGCCCCGATCTCGGACGCCCTGCGCACCGAGGTCCAGGCAGCGCTCGACTCGATCACCGTCAAGAGCTGATCGCAGAACTGCACACGGTCACACACCCAGGGGCGGGTCGCGTCGAGGCTGTCAGCCTGATGCGGCCCGCCACGGGCGCGTGACTCCCGGATCGTCGTCCTACCACCGCCGCACCTCAGTCATCGGAGCATCAGTGGCCGTCACCTCTCCTCCCTCCACCCGAGCCGGGCTCGGGTCCGAGCCCCAGGTCCCCGCGACCAAGGGCGGCCTGGCCGGCCGGGTCTTCGCCGGCCTGTCGACCGGTGCCGGGATCCTCATCCTCGTGGTCCTCGCCGCGGTGGCCGTGTTCCTCGTCATCGAGGCGTGGCCCGCGCTGACGGCCAGCCCCGAGGAGCTCCAGGAGATCTCCTGGTTCAAGGCGGACTCGCTGCTCGCGTACGTCGGCCCGCTCGTGTTCGGGACGCTGCTCGCCTCGATCCTGGCGCTCGCGATCGCGGTCCCGGTCTCGGTGGGCATCGCGCTCTTCATCTCGCACTACGCGCCACGGCGCCTGGCGCAGGGGCTCGGCTACCTGATCGACCTCCTCGCGGCCATCCCGAGCGTCGTGTACGGCCTGTGGGGCGCCCTGTGGCTGCTCCCGATCCTCAACCCGTTCTTCACGTGGCTGAGCGGGACGCTGGGCTTCATCCCGTTGTTCGCGGGCTACCAGGCCCCGGCCAAGAACATCATGTCGGCCTCGATCGTCCTCGCGGTCATGATCCTGCCGATCATCACGGCGGTCTCGCGCGAGGTGTTCCTCCAGACCCCGGTGCTCCACGAGGAGGCCTCCCTGGCCCTCGGTGCGACGCGCTGGGAGATGGTCCGCATGGCGGTCCTGCCGTTCGGCCGCTCGGGCGTGATCAGCGCCTCGATGCTGGGCCTCGGCCGCGCGCTCGGCGAGACCATGGCCGTGCTCATGGTCATCTCGCCCGGGTTCCTCTACTCGCTGTTCCTCCTCAAGCCGGGGCAGCAGCAGACGATCGCCGCGAACATCGCCTCGAAGTTCCCTGAGGCGAGCGGCCTCGCGGTGAGCACCCTCATCGCGACGGGCCTCGCGCTGTTCGTCATCACGTTCGTCGTCAACATGATCGCGCGCTGGATCATCGCGCGCCGCAAGGAATTCTCGGGAGCGAACTGATGACGGTCACCGACCTCACCCCCGCCACGCCCGGCGTCCCGGACGGCTCGGGCACCGTCCAGCTCGTCGCGACGCAGAAGCGACTGCCGCGCTGGGCGCCGTGGGCCTTCGCCGCGGGCGGCGTGCTCGTCGCGTTCGGCATCCTCGCGGTCACGGGCACCCCGACGATCGCAGGCGTCCTGGGGCTGGGAGCCGTGCTCTACGCCCTGGGCCTCACCATCACCTCGCGCGTCGTCGAGGGCGCCCGCTGGGCCACCGACCGCCTCGCGACCACGCTCGTCACGTTCGCGTTCCTGCTCGCGCTCATCCCGCTGGTCTCGCTCCTGTGGATCGTGGTCACGCGCGGCGCGAAGCTCTTCGGGGCGACGTTCCTGTCGACCGACATGGTCGGCGTCTACGGCGACATGACGAGCGGCGGGATCTGGCACGCGATCGTCGGCACGCTCCTCATCACGGGGGCCGCGACGATCATCTCGGTCCCGATCGGCCTGCTCACCGCGATCTACCTCGTCGAGTACGGGCGCGGCGCCCTGGCCCGCTGGATCACGTTCCTCGTGGACGTCATGACGGGCATCCCGTCGATCGTCGCGGGGCTGTTCGCGTTCTCGCTCTTCACGCTGATCTTCGGCCCGGCGTACCGCGCCGGGATCATGGGCGCGGTCGCGCTGTCGCTGCTCATGACCCCCGTCGTGATCCGTTCGGTCGAGGAGATGCTGCGCCTGGTCCCCAACGAGCTGCGCGAGGCGTCGCTCGCCCTGGGCGTGCCCAAGTGGCTCACGATCGTCAAGGTCGTCCTGCGGACCTCGATCGCGGGCATCGTCACGGGCGTCATGCTCTCGATCGCCCGCGTCATCGGGGAGACGGCACCCCTGCTCCTCACGGTCGGTCTCATCACGCAGGTCAACTGGGACCTCTTCGACGGTCGCATGGCGACCCTCCCGGTCTTCGCCTACCGCCAGTACGAGCAGGGCGGCGTGGGGATCGACCGGGCCTGGGCCGCGGCCCTGACCCTGATCCTGATCGTCATGCTGCTCAACCTGATCGCCCGGCTCATCAGCCGCCTGTTCTCGCCCAAGACCGCTCGCTGAGCCGAGCCCACCAGTCGAGCCGGACCGCGCACCCCGCGCGACCGGCCACCGGAAGGAAGCACATCATGTCCAAGCGAATCGACGTCTCGGACCTCAACGTCTACTACGGGGACTTCCTCGCCGTGGAGGGCGTGACCATGGCGATCGAGCCACGCTCGGTCACGGCCCTGATCGGCCCCTCGGGCTGCGGGAAGTCGACGTTCCTGCGGACGCTGAACCGCATGCACGAGGTCATCCCGGGCGCCCACGTCGAGGGCAAGGCCGTCATGGACGGCCAGGACCTCTACGCGCCCGACGTCGACCCGGTCGCGGTCCGTCGCCAGGTCGGGATGGTCTTCCAGCGTCCGAACCCGTTCCCGACGATGTCGATCAAGGAGAACGTCCTCGCGGGGGTCAAGCTCAACAACAAGCGCATCTCCAAGTCGGACGCGAACGACCTGGTCGAGTCCTCGTTGCAGGGTGCGAACCTCTGGAACGAGGTCAAGGACCGCCTCGACCGTCCGGGTTCCGGACTGTCCGGCGGTCAGCAGCAGCGCCTGTGCATCGCCCGTGCGATCGCGGTGCGCCCGCAGGTGCTCCTCATGGACGAGCCGTGCTCCGCGCTCGACCCGATCTCGACCCTCGCGATCGAGGACCTCATGTCCGAGCTCAAGGACGACTACACGATCGTGATCGTCACGCACAACATGCAGCAGGCGGCCCGCGTGAGCGACCGCACGGCGTTCTTCAACATCGCGGGCACGGGCAAGCCGGGCAAGCTCGTCGAGATGGGGGACACCGCGACGATGTTCTCCTCGCCGACGGTGCAGGCGACCGAGGACTACATCTCGGGCCGCTTCGGGTGATCGGTGCGGTGCCGGCGCGCGGAGTCGGGGGCGCGGCCTCCTGAGGTCCGCGGGCGGCACCCCGGGCGAGATGCACGACGGCGAGGCTCCCCCAGGAGGGGAGC
>NZ_JBHXBO010000161.1:0-9648 GCF_042726775.1 Oerskovia sp. NPDC060287 | reverse complement strand
CCGCAGAGCGGGGGGACGGGCCCGTCGGACGATCAGCGACTACGCCTCGACGACGACCGGGACGATCATCGGGCGGCGACGCAGACGGTTGGAGACCCAGCGCCCGACCACGCGGCGCATGACCTGCTGGAGCTGGTGCACGTCCGTGGCCCCTCCCGCGATCGAGTCCTCGAGGGCCTGCACGACCTGGGGACGGACGTCCTCGAACACCGCGTCGTCCTCGGCGAAGCCGCGCGCCAGGATGTGCGGGCCCGCGATGACCTTGCCCGTCGCGGAGTCGACCACGGCGAACAGGGAGATGAAGCCCTCCTCGCCGAGGATCTGGCGGTCCTTGAGCTCGGCGTCCGTGAGCTCGCCGACGCTCGACCCGTCGACGTACACGTAGCCGCACGGGACCGCGCCCACGACCGAGGCCTTGCCGTCGACGAGGTCGACGACCACGCCGTCCTCCGCGAGGATCACGCGGTCGGCGGGCACGCCCGTCTTGACCGCGAGCGCCCCGTTGGCCACGAGGTGACGGACCTCGCCGTGCACCGGCATGACGTTCTTGGGCCGCAGGATGTTGTAGCAGTAGATGAGCTCGCCCGCGCTCGCGTGGCCCGAGACGTGCACCTTGGCGTTGCCGCCGTGCACGACGCGCGCGCCGAGGCGCGTCAGGCCGTTGATGATGCGGAAGACGGCGTTCTCGTTGCCCGGGATGAGCGACGAGGCGAGGATCACGGTGTCGCCGTGGCCGACCGAGACCTTGTGGTCACCGTTGGCCATGCGCGACAGCGCGGCCATGGGCTCACCCTGCGAGCCCGTGCACATGAGCACGATCTCGTCGTCGCGCAGCGAGTCGACCTTCTTGAGATCGATCAGGACTCCGTCCGGCACCTTGAGGTAGCCGAGCTCGGCCGCGATGCCCATGTTGCGGACCATCGAACGCCCGACGAGCGCGACGCGGCGACCGTGGTTGTGCGCGGCGTTGAGGACCTGCTGGACGCGGTGCACGTGCGACGAGAACGACGCGACGATGATCCGCTTGTCCGACGCCCCGAACACGCTGTCCAGGACGGGGCCGATCTCGACCTCGGGGGTCACGAAGCCCGGGACCTCGGCGTTGGTCGAGTCGACCATGAAGAGGTCGACGCCCTTCTCGCCCAGGCGCGCGAACGCGCGCAGGTCCGTGACGCGGCCGTCGAGCGGCAGCTGGTCCATCTTGAAGTCACCCGTGTGCAGGACCGTGCCGGCCCCCGTGGTGACCGCGACCGCGAGCGCGTCCGGGATGGAGTGGTTGACCGCGACGAACTCACAGCTGAACGGGCCGAAGGCGACCGTCTCGTCCTCCTTGACCACGCGGGTCACGGGGGCGATGCGGTGCTCCTTGAGCTTGGCCGAGATGAACGCGAGCGTGAGCTGCGAGCCCACCAGGGGGATGTCGCGGCGCAGGCGCAGCAGGTACGGCACGGCACCGATGTGGTCCTCGTGGCCGTGCGTCAGGATGATCGCCTCGATGTCGTCGAGACGATCCTTGATGTAGTCGAAGTCCGGCAGGATCAGGTCCACGCCGGGCTGGTTGTCCTCGGGGAAGAGGACACCGCAGTCGATGACGAGCAGGCGCCCGTCGTACTCGAGGACGGCCATGTTGCGTCCGACCTCGCCCAGTCCGCCGAGGGCGACGATGCGCAGGGCACCGGCCGGCAGCGCGGGGGGCAGGGACAGTTCGGGGTGAGGGTGGCTCACGGGGCCTCCTGGCCTGTTGTTCAGCTTGTTCAGCGTGGCCGCGGGGTCACCGGGTCCAGCAGGCCGGAGGCCTCCAGACCGGCGCGGACGACGGCGACCTCGTCGTCCGTGGCTGCGACGTACGGCAGCCTGAGGTATCGGTTCTCGGTGACTCCGAGGAGCTGGAGCGCGGCCTTGGCCATGACGGCCTGGAAGCCCGCTCCGTTGATGGCGTCGATCGCCGGGGTGACCGAGCGGAAGGCCGCGAGGGCCGCCGCGTTGTCACCGGCGTCGAACGCCGCGACGACCTGGGCGAAGCGCGAGCCGACCGCGTGCGCGGCCACGGAGACGATGCCGACCGCACCGTGCGCGAGGAACGGCAGCAGCATGGCGTCGTCCCCGGAGTACCAGGCGAGGCCGGTCGACTCGATGAGCTTGGCCGCGGTGTAGACGTCGCCCGTCGCGTCCTTGTTCGCGACGATGCGCTCGTGCGCGGCGAGGCGCTCGATCGTGGCCGGGGCGATGCGGACGCCCGAGCGGCCCGGGACGTCGTAGATCATCACGGGCAGCGGTGTCGCGTCGGCGACGGCCGTGATGTGGCGGTACAGCCCCTCCTGGGAGGGGCGCGAGTAGTAGGGGCTCACGACGAGGAGCCCGTGCGCACCGGCCTCCGCGGCCTGCTCGGCCATGCGGACCGCGTGCTGGGTGTCGTTCGACCCGGCCCCGGCCACGACGTGCGCGCGGTCGCCGACCGCGTCGACCACCGCGCGGATGAGCTCGGCCTTCTCCGGTGCGTGCGTCGTGGGCGACTCCCCCGTGGTCCCGCTCAGGACCAGACCGTCGTTCCCGTTGTCCACGAGGTGCTTGGCGACCTTGACCGCTGCGTCGAGATCGATCTCTCCGGCGAGGGTCATCGGGGTGACCATCGCGGTCAGGACGGCGCCGAAGGGTCGGGCCTGCGTGGGGGGAAGTGCCATGTGCACAAACTACCGCGCGCGAGGCCGAAACGGCGTGTCGGTCCACGCGTGCGCACGTGGCGCGCGCCGTGTCCGAGAGGTCGGTCACGTCGACGGCGCACCACCGGGTCGGGCGACCGAGCGACAGCGGCCGAGCGCACGAGCGTGAGGAGTCGATGCGAACCCGCGCCGGTCGCGTGATACTCGAAGCATGTCGCCCGCCACGAACGCCCTGTCCCCCGCCCTGGTCTCGCACCTGCCGACCGGGCTGCTGATCGGTGGCCAGTGGGGGCCGGCCGAGGCCGGACGGACGTTCGAGGTCGCGGACCCGGCGACCGAGGAGGTCCTGTTCGACGTCTCGGACGCGAGCCCCGCCGACGGCCTGCGCGCCCTGGAGGCCGCGCACGCCGCGGCCCCGGCCTGGCGCGCCGTCGCGCCGCGCGAGCGCTCCGAGCTGCTGCGCGCCGTCTTCGCGACGCTCACGGCCCGCGCCGACGACATCGCTGCGCTCATCACGGCCGAGTGCGGCAAGCCGCTCGCCGAGGCCCGCGCCGAGGTCGTGTACGGGGCCGAGTTCCTGCGCTGGTACGCCGAGCAGGCCGTGCGCACCGACGGCCTGGTCCGCACGGCACCGAGCGGGGCCAACCGGCAGCTCGTCTCGCGGCGCCCGGTGGGCCCCGCGCTGCTCATCACGCCGTGGAACTTCCCCATCGCCATGGCCACGCGCAAGATCGGACCGGCGCTCGCCGCGGGCTGCACGGTCGTGATCAAGCCCGCGCACCTCACGCCGCTCACGACGTCCCTGGTCGCGGAGATCATCCGCGGGCACCTCGAGGACCGGGGCCTGCCGACGGGCGTGGTCAACGTCGTGCCGACGTCGTCGGCCGCCGAGGTGACCTCGCCCCTGCTCGCGGACCCGCGCCTGCGCAAGCTCTCCTTCACGGGGTCCACGGGCGTGGGCCGCACGCTCCTCAAGGGAGCCGCCGACCAGGTCCTGCGGACCTCGATGGAGCTGGGCGGCAACGCGCCGTTCCTCGTCTTCGCGGACGCGGACCTCGACGCCGCGGTCGAGGGCGCGCTGGTCGCCAAGCTCCGCAACACGGGTCAGAGCTGCGTGGCGGCCAACCGCTTCCTGGTGCACGACGCCGTAGCGCGCGACTTCGGTCAGCGCCTCGCCCGGGCGTTCGGCGAGCTGCGCGTGGGGCCGGGCAGCGAGGAGGGCGTCAAGGTCGGGCCGCTCATCGAGGGGAAGGCCGTCGAGCACGTGGACGAGCTGGTGGCTGTCGCGTCCGACGAGGGCGCCCAGGTGCTCACGGGCGGGGACCGGCCGCGCTCCCCCGGCCACTTCTACTCCCCCACGGTCCTGACCGGGGTCGACGCGGGCTCGCGCGTGGTCACCGAGGAGATCTTCGGCCCGGTCGCGCCGATCGTCGCGTTCGCCGACGACGACGAGGGCATCGCGCTGGCCAACGACACCGAGTACGGCCTCGCGGCCTACGCCTACACCCGCGACCTGGCGCGCGCGATGCGGGTCGGCGAGGAGGTCGAGGCCGGGATGATCGGGATCAACCGGGGCCTCGTGTCCGACGCGAGCGCACCGTTCGGCGGCATGAAGCAGTCCGGTCTGGGCCGCGAGGGCGGCGAGGCGGGGCTCGAGGAGTACCTCGAGACCGTGTACGTCGCGCTCTGAGCAAGGTCAGGGATTGATACCGTAAAAGCGATAGAACGACCGGGCTCGCGCCCGGCAGACCTCGCACACCACCGGAGTACCGCACGTGGCCTCGACCACCCCGAACCACCCCGCACTGACCGGAAAGCAGCACCCCGCCACCATCTCGCTCGGCTACTTCATCTTCGCCTCCCGATGGCTCCAGGTCCCCCTGTACCTCGGGCTCATCGTCGCGCAGGTCGTCTACGTCTGGCAGTTCATGAAGGAGCTCTGGCACCTCACGGAGGGCGCCTTCTCCGGCCACGGCCTCACCGAGGCCGACACCATGCTCTACGTCCTCGGGCTCGTCGACGTCGTCATGATCTCCAACCTCTTGATCATGGTGATCGTGGGTGGCTACGAGACCTTCGTCTCCCGCATCCGTCTCGACGACCACCCCGACCAGCCCGAGTGGCTGAGCCACGTCAACGCGAACGTCCTCAAGACGAAGCTCGCGATGTCGATCATCGGGATCTCGTCGATCCACCTGCTGCGCACGTTCATCGACAGCGCCCGGGTGCCCGAGCAGCAGATGCTCTGGCAGGTGGTCATCCACCTCGCGTTCGTCGTCAGCGCACTGGCGCTCGCCGTCATCGACCGCATGTCGCTCACGGCGCACCAGCGGGCCGCCAACGCGGTCGCCGCCGGCGAGGCCGAGCCCGACCCGCGGCTCTCGCCCGCGCACTGACCCCCGACCTGGAGCGGACGATGACGACCACCCCGGAGCCCTCCCCGGACGCTGCCTCGTCCGGCGACGGCTCCGGTCGGTCGTCGTGGGCTGCGCGCCCCGTCGGGGACGAGGACCGCCTCGAGGTTCGCGCCGCCGTCCGGCAGGCCGTGTCCGTCTCGGTCGCCACCGGGCTCTACGGCGTCTCGTTCGGGGCGCTCGCGGTCGTCGCGGGGCTGAACCTCGCGCAGACCATGGTGCTCAGCCTGCTCCTGTTCTCGGGCGGCTCGCAGTTCGCGCTCATCGGCGTCGTCGCCTCGGGCGGCACGTCCGCAGCGGCGATCACGACGGCCGGGCTGCTCGGCCTGCGCAACACCCTCTACGGCGCCCAGCTCTCGCCGCTGCTCGCGCTCCACGGCTGGCGGCGCGTGCTCGCGGCCCACCTGACGATCGACGAGTCGACCGCGGTCGCCACGGCCCAGAAGAGCCGCGCCGCGTTCCGTGCAGGGTTCTGGTGGACAGGGATCGGCATCTTCGTCGTCTGGAACCTGCTCACGCTGATCGGGGCGCTCGCAGGCGACGCCATGGGCGACCCCAAGGCATGGGGCCTCGACGCCGCCGCCGGGGCCGCGTTCCTCGCGCTCGTGTGGCCGCGGCTCGCGAGCCGCGTCATGCAGCTCACCGCGGCCCTGGCCGTGGTCGTCGCGGTCGTGCTGCTCCCGTTCGTCCCTCCGGGCGTCCCCGTCCTGGCGGCGGGGGCCGTCGCGATCGTGGTCGGCCAGGTCGCCCGGCAGCCCAGGCAGCCCGTCACGGTCACGGAGTACGTGCCCGACGGCGCAGCGAGCGCCCCGCAGGACCGTGCCGACGAGGCGTCGCCCGGCTCGCCCGACCCGGGTGATCCGGGTGACCCGGGCAACCCAGGTGACCTGCCCGCAGCGACCGACCGTCCCGAGGAGCCCTGATGTCCGACGCCGCCCTGTGGGCCACCGTGGTCGCTGCGTCCCTCGTGTGCCTGGGCCTCAAGCTCGCCGGGCACCTCATCCCCGAGCACTGGCTCGCGTCCGACCGCGTCTCGCGCACCGCGGCACTCGTCACGGCGTCCCTGCTCGCGGCGCTCGTCGCGGTCCAGACCGTCGGGGACGGGCAGGGCATCGCGATCGATGCCCGGCTGCCGGCGCTCGGCGTCGCGGCGGTCGCGCTCGCCCTGCGGGCCCCGTTCCTGCTCGTCGTCGTGCTCGCGGCCGCGACCGCGGCGGGGCTGCGGGCTCTCGGGTTCCCCTGACGGCAAGGTCCTCGGCCGACGCGCCGGCGGCCCACCGGGGTGCCCGCCCGGCCGCGCGCGACGGCCGGGCACGCCGCTCCGGTAGGGTCTGGCGAATGGCTCTCTTCAGCGAGGCGGCAGACGTCTCGGTCCGACCGGCGGTCCCCGGCGACGAGGTCGCGGTCACCGCGATCCAGATCGAGTCCTGGAGGTCCGCGCACGGCGACGTGCTGGGCGCGGCGGTGATCGACGCGCTCGACGTCCCCCGGATGCAGGAGCAGTGGGCCGGGGCGGTCTCTTCCCCGCCCGGTCCGGGCTTCGCGGTGCTCGTGGCCCTCGCCGCGGACCGGGTCGTCGGCTTCGCGGCCGTGTCCCCGGGCCAGCTCGTCGCGCTCGAGGTACAGCCGTCCCACCAGCGGTCCGGGCACGGGTCGCGGCTCCTGTCCGCAGCCGTCGACCGGTTGCGTCAGGACGGTTCGGAGGAGGTCGTGGCGTGGATCCTCGACGGCGACTCCGCGCGCGAGCAGTTCCTCGGAGGAGCGGGCCTGGGACCCGACCACCGCACCCGCACGCTGGCCACGGGGGTGCGCGACGTCGTCGAGCACCGGTGGAGCGCCTCGATCTGAGGAGCGGGCGCCTCACCGCGACGCGGTGAGCTCCGGGCCCATTCCAGCCCGACGGCGCCCCTCGCCGCTGCCTGACGCTCGGCGCGGGAGCGAATCGCCCTAGCGGGACGCCTTGCGCTCGGCGCGGTACAGGCCCGCCGCCTTGCGCAGCATGGCGCGGGCGCGCTTGCGGTCCCCCGACGCGTCGTACGCGAACGCCACGTGGTACCACGAGCGCCAGTCGTCGGGGTGCTCCTCGGCACGGGCGCGGTGCTCCTCGAACGCGGCGTCCGCCGCGGCCCGGTCGATGCGTCCGCCCGGAGACCGCGGCAGGTCGTCGACGGGCAGCTCGTCGGCTGCGGCCAGCGTGTCGGCCATCTTCTGGACGGTGAACGCGAGCCGGAACTCCCAGGCGATCAGACCGATCACGAGCAGCGGGATGAGCAGGACACCGATCCCGATCGCGATCCCCACGGGCTCGCCCGTGCCCACGAGCCCACCGGCGCGGCCCAGGATCGCCCACACGTAGATCGCGAGCAGGGCCGTGACGACCACGGCCCCGATCAGGCCCTTGCGGTTCCTCACGAGAGGTCCAGGACGTTCTCGAGTCCCACGGTCAGGCCCGGGCGCGAGACGACCTCGCGGATGCCGAGCAGGACACCGGGCATGAACGAGACGCGGTCGAACGAGTCCTGGCGGATGATCAGCTGCTCGCCCTCGTTACCGAAGAGGATCTCCTCGTGCGCGACCAGACCGCGCAGGCGCACCGCGTGCACTCGGACCCCGTCGACGTCGGCGCCGCGCGCCTCCCAGCCCGACTCGGTCGCGTCGGGGCTCGCACCGAGCCCGGCCTCCGCGCGCGAACGGGCGATCGCGTGGGCCGTGTGCGTGGCTGTGCCGCTGGGCGCGTCGACCTTGTTCGGGTGGTGCAGCTCGATGACCTCGGCCGACTCGAAGTAGCGCGCGGCCTTGGCCGCGAACGTCATGGCCAGGACCGCCGACAGGCCGAAGTTCGGAGCGATCAGCACGCCGACGCTCGTGCCCTCGGCGGCCCGGCGCCCGAGGTGCGCGATCAGGCGGCCACGGCTCTCGTCGGTCCAGCCCGTGGTGCCCACGACAGCGTGGACCCCGAGGTCGATCAGCGCGTGCACGTTGTCCTCGGTGACCGACGGGACCGTGAAGTCGACCGCGACCTGGGCACCCGCCGCGGCGACCTGCGCCAGGTCGTCCCCGGCGTCGATGCGCGCGACCAGCTCCAGGTCCGGTGCGGCCTCGACCGCCGCGCACACCGTGGCCCCCATGCGTCCGGCCGCACCCAGGACGGCGACCTTGAGGGGCGTCGAGCCTGCGGGCTGCGGGGTGGGCTGGGGAGCGCTCTGGCCTGGGGTCACGTCGTTCGAGGTCACCCGACAACCCTAGCCGCAACGCGAGGAGGACCGGTGCGCGTGATGCGCACCGGCCCTCCTGACTCACCTGGTGAGACTCAGTCCCCGAAGGGACCCACGCGCACGGTCGAGCGCGGACGGGAGGCGAGCTCCTCCGCGAGCTTGCGCACGTCGTCGGACGTCACCGAACGGATCCGGTCGAGCGACTCGGCCACGCTCAGCAGCTCGCCGAAAACGAGCTCCGACTTGCCCAGGCGGCTCATGCGCGAACCCGAGTCCTCGAGCCCCAGCACCAGTCCGCCCGAGAGCTGACCGATGCTCCGGTCGAGCTCAGCGGCCGTGATGCCCGACTCGGCGAGCTTCTCGAGCTCGCTCGTCATGAGCTCGGTGACCTGGTCGACCTTGGAGGGCGCGCAGCCTGCGTACAGGCCGAACGTCCCGATCCCGCCGTGGCCCGACGCGAACGAGTACGTCGAGTACGCGAGCCCACGCTTCTCGCGGATCTCCTGGAAGAGTCGCGAGCTCATGCCGCCACCCAGGACGGCGCTGAGCACCGAGAGCGTGAAGCGGCGGTCGTCGGTCGCGGACAGGCCCGTGCCGCCGATGATGACGTTGGCCTGCTCGACGGTCCGACGGATCGTGAGCTCGACGGCCTCCGTCCCCACGCCCTGCACGTCCGCGTTGTCGCGGCGGGCACGCGGGGTGCCGGAAGGGTCGAGGTCCCAGCCGCCGGTCGTGAGCGCGGTCGCGACCTGCTCGCACAGCGTGTCGTGGTCGACGCCACCGGCCGCGGCGACGACGAGCGTCTCCGGGCGGTAGTGCCACTGGTAGTGCTCCCAGACGGCGCTGCGCGGCACGGCGTTGATGGTGTCCGGCGTGCCGCCGATCGGGCGCCCCAGGGGGTGCCCGGCCAGGACGGCCTGCGCGAACTCCTCGTGCACGACGTCCGAGGGGTCGTCGTCGTTCATCGCGAGCTCTTCGAGGATCACGCCTCGCTCGGTCTCGAGCTCGTCCTCGTCGAGGCGTGCGGAGGTCACCATGTCGGTGATGACGTCCACGGCCATCGGCAGGTCGGAGTCGAGCACGCGAGCGTAGTAGCAGGTGTGCTCCTTGCCCGTCGCGGCGTTGGCCTCACCACCGACGGCGTCGAACGCCTCGGCGATGTCCATCGCGGACCGGCGTGCAGTTCCCTTGAAGAGCAGGTGCTCCAGGAAGTGCGTGGAGCCGAAGTGACCGTCGGTCTCGTCGCGCGAGCCGACGCCGACCCACGCCCCGACGGTCGCCGAGCGCAGGCCCGGCATCGACTCGGTGAGGACCCGAACCCCGCCGGGCAGGACGGAGCGACGGATGGTCGCCCCGTCC
>NZ_JBHXBO010000160.1:0-9701 GCF_042726775.1 Oerskovia sp. NPDC060287 | reverse complement strand
GGCAGGGGTCCACAGGTCACGCCGCGAGACCCATCCTCCCGACTGCTTCGTCAGGTGCCCGGCCCGTCGGGCCTCGAGCACAATCGACCGGGCGATGCCGGGCAGGCCCCCGGACAACGCGTAGACGCGGCCCGCCACGTCGGAGTCCACCTGCCCTCCGAGCAGCTCGGACATCAGGCGGTGCACCTCCTCGAACGGCAGCACGGGGATCCCCAGCACCGTGGCCTCGCGCCCGGCCAGCACGCGCTCGACCGGTCCGGTCCCAGGGAACGGCGGGCGCACGGTGGCCACGACGCTCGCACCACGACGGGCGACGACGGCGCCGATCACCGCCGCCGACGCGTCGTCGAGCGCCTCGACGTCGTCGAGCAGGAGGAGCGTCCGCCCGCCCGAGGCCGCCCGGGTCACCCCGTCGACCGCGGCCGCCATCGCGCCCAGCGAGCCCGTGGGACCGGTGACGAAGCCTGCGAGGACGAGCGACTCGAGAGGTCGCTCGGCGCCTCCGCCGAGCCCGGGGACCGACACCACGCTCCACCCGTCGTCGTCCGCCGCGTCCCGCACCTGCGCGAGGAGCGTGGAGCGTCCCGACCCCGGGAGCCCGACCACGGTGACGGACGTCCCGGCCTCGACCGCGCGGCGGACGACGTCGAGGACGGGCGCGCGGGAGACGGGTGCGCTCATCGATCAACCATAGGGAGCGAGGTGCGACCCTGCCTGCGGTGCGCTCGGCCGTGCTCTTCGAGGCACGCGCGGCTCAAGGCCGCAGCGGACCGGCGGGGCGTCGCTGCCCGGGGCTCGTCAGGCCCCGATCCCGTCGAGGAACCTGATGACCCGCTCGGTGAGCAGGCGCGCCGCGTGCTCGTCGTAGGACGGCAGGCTCGCGTCGGCGAACAGGTGCTGGTCGCCCGGGTAGAGGAAGAGCTCGGCCTCGCCCGGTGCTGCCTCGACCAGGGCGCGGGCCGCATCGAGGTCTCCCTCGTCCGCGAAGAACGGGTCGGCGTCCATGCCGTGGACCTGCACCGGCACGCCGAGCGGCCACCCGTCGTCGCTGAACTCGGACGTGGGCACGCACGACGAGAAGAGCAGCGCGCCCCGGGCGCCCTCGCGGGTCTGGGCGAGCATCTGCGCGGGCACCACGCCGAGCGAGAACCCTGCAAACACCAGCTCCTCGGGCAGCCCGTCGGCCACGGCCACGCCGCGCTTGCGGATCGTGTCGAACCCGATCTCCCTCACGTACGCCATGCCGCTGTCGATGTCGGGGAACGTCCTGCCCTCGTAGAGGTCCGGCAGGTAGACGGTGTTGCCCGCCTCGCGGAGGGTCTCGGCGAACGCCTCGACCCCGGGCGTCAGTCCGAGCGAGTGGTGGAAGAGCAGTACCTCGGCCATGTGCGGGTTCCCTCCGGTCGCTGGCGCCGGGGCGGCGCCGCCTCCCCGATCATCGCGCAGGACACCCACACGCGCTGGGTGTCGTGCACCGCCGGTCCCGCGGTCCCCTCACCGACCGGGAGCCACCGGTCCCAGCCGCCGCAGCAGCACGAGGCGGCTCGCGGTGCGCTCGACGTCGAGCGCCACGCCCTCCTCGCCGCGGCGGCGCAGCGTCTCGTCGGGGTCCTGGTGGGCCAGGACGTGCAGCGCCACGTCGCGGTCGCACAGCACGTCGACGAGGTTCGCGAACCGCTGCCCGGTGTCGGGGGCCTGCGCACCCAGGGCGGGGACGCCGTCGAGCACCACGGACCCGAAGCGCTCGGCGAGGTGCAGGACGTCCGAGACCGCGGTGCGCCCCGCGCACCAGTGCCCGAACCCGAGCCACACCGTGTCCTCCCGGACCGCGAGCACCGGGTGCTCGCGCGAGCCGATGCGCACCGAGGTGGCCTCCTCGGAGGACGGGCGGTCGAGCCCCGCGGCCGCGAGCCGGGCATCCGTCGCGGGCCACACGAACGAGCCGCCCCGGAACCCGGCCACGTCCTGGCTGGGCGCCCGCCGGTGGTCGCGGTGCCCGCCGACCTCGACGACGTCGAGCCTCTGCATGAGGAGGTCGATCGTCGGGACGAAGAGGTGGTGGTACGCGGGGCTGGGCATGAGCCCCGACGGCGGGTAGTTCGACGTCAGGACCACGCGCACCCCGCGCGCGTCGAGCGTCCGCACGGCGCGCGCGACGAGCATGGCGTCGCCCGCGTCGTGCACGTGGAACTCGTCGAAGCAGACCAGCTCGGCGTCCCCGAGGATCGCGTCGAGCGCGGCGTCGATCGACCCGCGGTGGAACCGCTCGCCGTGCAGACGGCGCAGGAAGTCGTGGAAGTGCACGCGCACCGCCCGGATGCCGGGGGCGCGAGCGCTGCCGGGGGCGGGCCGTCCCACGGCCGCGTGGAACACGTCCATGAGCCAGGTCTTGCCCCGGCCCACGGAACCCCAGAGGTAGAGCCCGCTCAGCCCGTCGGGGGCGGGCTCGGCGAGCCGGGCCGCGAGGGCGTCGAGGGCCTCGACCGCGGGAGCCTGGCCGGGATCGAGGGAGAAGCCGCGTCGCGCGGCGTCCTGCCCGACGGCGTCACGCACCGAGCGCGTCGAGCGGTCACCCTGGTCGCGGGTCGGGGTGCGGTGCGGGCCGGTGGTCGGGAGCTCGCCCGCGGTGCCCGTCGTCAGCTCCTCGTCCACGCGTCGAGGGTACGCGAGCGCCCTGCGCTCCCCCGCACACGGCACGGACCGGTCGTCAGGGCCGACCCGGGCGGAACCCCGGGCAGCCCGTGACGACCGGTCCGTGGTGAGGCTGCCCGCGCCGTGGCGGACGCGCTCGTGGTGCGAAGGTCAGGCGAGAGCCTTGGCCTTGAGCGACGCGAACTCCTCGGGCGTGATGGTGCCCGCGTCGAGGAGGGACTTGGCCGTGGCGATCTGGTCGGCCGGCGACTGACCACCTGTCGCGACCGTACGGATGTAGGAGTCGGCCTGCGCCTTGGCGGCGTTGGCCGCGGCGATCTGCCGCTCGGTCATGCCCTTGCCCCGGGCGATGACGTAGATCAGGGCCGTGAGGAACGGGAAGATCACGAGCGCGATGATCCACAGCGCCTTCCACCACCCGTTGAGCGTGTGGTCACGGAAGAGGTCGCTGAGGATCTGGAACAGAACCATCAGGTAGGCGATGAAGACGAAGGACCAGATGAGGAGCCAGAAGAAGTCCCAGAAATCCATGTGAAGCCCCGTTCGGAGTGCCGTCAGCGCTCGCGGCGCGCGAGGACGCTGACGTCAGGCTACTGAGGAGGCGTTGTGTGCGCGCGGTGAAGAGAGGCCGATTCCGGGTGAACTCGCGCAGACCGTCAGACTCCGTCGCATGCGGGACTTTCGCGCCACGACCGGCCGGGCCACGAGACGCCCTTCCCCGGGTCAGCCGGGGACGAGCATGCGGTCGTCGTCAAGAATCCGACGAATCACGACGCCAACCGCATGCTCGACGCCTCCCGTCGACGGACGGGGGCGCGGTACCTCAGCCCTGCGTCTCGACGGCAGCGAGGAGCACCGTGGACCACGAGACCGCAGGCAGCTCGATCGTCAGGACGCCGCCCTCCACGGTGACGTCCTCGCGGGCCACGGGCACCACGCGGTCGGGCTCGTCGGCCGTGTTGTGGTCGTACGGGTCGTCGCTCGTGAGCGTCGAGGCCTCGGACAGCGCGAGCGCACCGAACGCGGCGAGGTCCACGTCGACCGTGACGGGCTCCGAGGGGTTGCGGTTGACGAGGAACACGGCGAGACGCCCGGTCTCCTCGTCCCAGGTCGCGACCGCGTCGACCGACGGGACGTCGCCGTGCTGCGCGGTCGGGAACGTCGGCGAGAGTGGCTCGACCCGCAGGACCGTGCCCTGCGCGAGCTCCGACGCCTGCGCGAACGGGTAGAAGATCGTCTGGCGCCAGGCGCGCCCGCCCGGCTCGGTCATGATCGGCGCGATCACGTTGACCAGCTGGGCCTGGCTCGCCGAGGTCACACGGTCGCTGTGGCGCAGCAGCGAGATGAGCATGTTGCCGACCACGACCGCGTCGGCCGCCGAGTACTGGTCCTCGAGGAGGACCGGCCCGACGGGCCAGTCCTCGCCCTGGGGCGGGACCGAGGCAGCACGGGACTGGTACCAGACGTTCCACTCGTCGAACGAGAGGTCGATCTGCTTGTCGGACTTCTTGACGGCCTTGACGTGGTCAGCGGTCGCGACGACCGAGTCGACGAACCTGTCCATGTCCACCACGGAGCCCAGGAACGAGTGCAGGTCGTCACCCTTGATCTCGTAGTAGCGGTGCACCGAGATGTAGTCGACCTCGTCGTAGGTCTCGGTCAGGACGACCCGCTCCCACTCACCGAACGTCGGGAGGTCGGGGGCCGAGGACCCGCACGCCACGAGCTCGAGGCGGTCGTCCACGAGTCGCATCGCGCGGGCCGTCTCGGACGCGAGCCGCCCGTACTCGTAGGCCGTCTTGTGCCCGACCTGCCACGGACCGTCCATCTCGTTGCCCAGGCACCACATCCTGATCGCGAACGGCTCGTCCGCACCGTTCGCGCGACGCTGCTCGGAGAACGCCGTGCCGCCCGCGATGTTGGTGTACTCGAGCAGGTCGAGGGCCTCCTGGACGCCCCGCGTCCCGAGGTTCACGGCCATCATGGGCTCGATCTCGGCCTTGTCGGCCCACCTGAGGAACTCGTGGAGCCCGAACGTGTTGGGCTCGAGCGTGTGCCATGCCAGGTCGAGCCGCGCGGGGCGGTCCTCGACCGGACCGACGCCGTCCTCCCACCGGTAGCCCGAGACGAAGTTGCCCCCCGGGTACCGCACGGTCGAGACGCCGAGCTCACGGACCAGGTCCAGGACGTCCCCGCGGAAGCCGTCCGCGTCGGCGGTCGCGTGCCCCGGTTCGTAGATACCGGTGTAGACGCAGCGCCCCAGGTGCTCCACGAACGAGCCGAACGTACGGCGCGAGACGGGGGCGACCCGGAAGTCGGGGTTGAGGACCATGCGGCCGGCGAGCATAGGTGGGGCTCCGTTCGGGACGAGGGCGGTGTGGTGAAGTCGAGGAGCGGGTCGCCGCCGGTCCGCGGGGCGGCGCGGACCGGTGCGGCCTCTGCGGCCCTGCGGTCAGCGGGTCAGCGGGTCAGGAACGGTGCGCCGGTGGCACCGACGTGCTCGCGCGGATCACGAGCTCGACCGGGACGTCGTGGACCTTGCCGGGGGTCGGACGACGCCCTGCGATCTGCTCGAGGAGCAGGTCCATGCAGAGCTGGCCGACCTGGTCGAAGTGCTGCCGGACGGTCGTCAGGGGCGGCCAGACGTACTCGGCCACGTCGATGTCGTCGAACCCGGCCACCGACACGTCGCCCGGGATCGAGATGCCCCGCTCCTGGAAGGCCCGCATGAGCCCCAGGGCCATCTGGTCGTTGGCGCACAGGATCGCCGTGATCTCCTCGGGGATCCGGTCGGCGAGGACCGCCCCCAGCCGGTAGCCCGAGGCCGGGGTCCAGTCGCCGTGGTAGACGGGAGGCACGGGCGCGCCGTTCGCGACGAGCGCGGCCTCCCACGCCTCGCGACGGACGCGGGTCGCGTTGCCGCTCGGCGGCCCGGCGATGTGCCACACGGTCTTGTGGCCCAGCCGCAGCAGGTGCTCGACGGCCTTGGTCACGCCGCTCGCCTGGTCGGTCATGACGAGCGGGTACGACGTCTCGGCGAGGTCGTCGGTCACGACCACGGGGATGCCCGGCGCGAACATCACGGACGAGCGCTCGAGGATCTCGCTCTCGACCACGATGAGCCCGTCGACGTTCTGCGCGGCGAGCTGGGCCATGGCCGCGCTCACGCCGCCCGCCGTCGGGCTGTCGAGCGAGATGAGGTTGGTCGAGAACCCGTGCGCCTTGGCCGCGAGCGCGAGCGCCTCGACCGTCTTGACGTCGCCGAAGCGCGAGAGCGAGAAGGCCACGACGCCGATCGCGCCGAAGCGCCCGGTCGTCAGCGCGCGCGCTGCGGCGTTGGGTCGGTAGCCGACCGATCGCATGGCCTCGAGGACCTTGGTGCGCGTGGAGGCCTCGACGTTCGGCGAGCCGTTCGAGACGCGGGAGACCGTCTGGGGCGAGACGCCCGCGACCGCTGCGACGTCGACCATGGTCGGCACCTTGCCGTGCCGTGTCGCGGGTGAATCGGTCATGGGGGTCGCACTCCTTCGTTCCGGACCTGTGGGCAGAACTGTAGCCGAGATCACGGTTGCGCAACCATTCGACGGGTTGTCTGGCACCCACTCATCTTCTGTGCACGCCCCAGAAGCGGCTTGACCGCTCGGAAATCACGTGTGATGCTGAACGCCAAGCGCATGGTTGCGCAAACATGCTTGCCCGAATCGAGGAAGATGACGATGACGTCCGTGACGACGAGCGCTCCGCCCCGCAAGACCCGGCGCGCCAAGGCTCCACCCGAACGACGAGAGTGGACCGGGCTCGCGTTCGTCCTCCCCTTCCTCGCGGTGTTCGTCTTCGCGATCGTCGCCCCGCTCTTCTACGCGGTCTACCTCTCGTTCTTCCAGGACCGGCTCGTGGGCGGCTCGTTCTTCGCCGGCTTCGCGAACTACGCCCAGGCGCTGACCGACCCGCTGCTGCACGTGGGCCTCGGTCGCGTGCTCCTGTTCTTCGCGGTCCAGGTCCCGATCATGCTCGGCCTCGGGCTCTTCGCGGCCCTCGCGATCGACTCGGGCCGCCTCCGGGCCAAGGGCGCCTTCCGCATCACGCTCTTCCTCCCCTACGCGGTCCCCTCGGTCGTCGCGGCCCTCATGTGGGGCTACATGTACGGCAACGAGTTCGGGCTCATCCGCCAGATCGGCGACGCGATCGGCGTCGCGACCCCGGACCTGCTGTCCGCGTCGTGGGTCCTGGTCGCGATCGGCAACATCGTCACGTGGTCGTTCGTGGGCTACAACATGCTGATCCTCTACTCGTCGCTGCGCTCGATCCCGACCGAGCTCTACGAGGCCGCGGAGATCGACGGCGCCGGCGCGATCCGCACCGCGTTCTCGATCAAGCTCCCCGCGCTGCGCCCCGCGCTCCTGCTGACCACGATCTTCTCGGTCATCGGGTCGTTCCAGCTCTTCAACGAACCCAACGTGCTGCGCGCCCTGGCCCCCACGACCATCAGCAGCTACTTCACGCCCAACATGTACGCGTACAACCTGGCGTTCAACGGCCAGCAGTACAACTACTCGGCCGCCGTGGCGATCATCGTCGGCGCGGTCACCGTCGTCGTCGCAGCCCTCGCGCAACGACTGAGCCGAGCAGGAGAGAAGTGATGACGCAGACCAGCACCGTGCAGGCCTCGCCGGAGGCCCCGGTCAAGAAGGCACGCACCGGGCGCCGCCGCCCCGCCTCCTCGTCCCGGGCACGCACCTCGCCCACCCTGTCCATCCTCATGACGCTCATGCTGCTCTACGCCGTCGTGCCGCTGCTCTGGCTCGTCATCAACAGCACCAAGACCAACGGCGGGCTGTTCAACTCGTTCGGCCTGTGGTTCGCGGACGACTTCGCGCTCGGCGAGAACCTGACCAAGCTGTTCTCCTACCAGGGCGGCATCTACTCGAACTGGCTCCTCAACACCGTGCTCTACGCGGGCGTCGGCGGGATCGGTGCCACGATCCTCGCCACGCTCGGCGGCTACGGGCTCGCGAAGTTCTCGTTCCCCGGTCGCAAGTGGGTCCTCGCGGGCGTGATCGGGGCCATGACGGTCCCTCTCACGGCCCTCGCGGTCCCCACGTTCCTCATGTTCTCGCGCCTCGGGCTGGTCAACACGGCCTGGGCCGTGATCATCCCCGCCCTCGCGAGCCCGTTCGGCCTGTACCTGATGTACGTGTACTCGCAGGACTCCGTGCCCGAGTCGCTGCTCGAGGCCGCGCGCCTCGACGGCGCGAGCGAGCTGCGGACCTTCCTCTCGGTCTCGCTGCGGCTCCTGACCCCGGGCTTCATCACGGTCCTGCTCTTCACGGTCGTCGCGACCTGGAACAACTACTTCCTGCCGCTCATCATGCTCACCGACCCCAAGCTCTACCCGCTCACGGTCGGCCTGAACCAGTGGAGCGCGCAGGCGGGCTCCTCCGGGGCGAGCGAGCCGGTCTACAACCTCGTGCTCACCGGGTCGCTCGTCGCGATCGTCCCGCTGATCATCGTCTTCCTCTTCCTCCAGAGGTACTGGCAGTCCGGCCTCGCGGCCGGTGCGGTCAAGCAGTAGCACCACCCCACGTCGGCTCCCCGACGGACCCCTCTCCACACCGAAGTGAAAGGTAGTCACCCCATGAGGATCACCCGCGCCCGCGGAGCCGCGGTCACCGCTGCAGCACTCACCCTCACCCTGACCCTCGCTGCGTGCTCCGGCGGCAGCGACGGCGGCAGCTCGGACGGTGGTGGTGGCGGCGACGTCACGGCAGCCGACATCGACGCAGCGCTCGACGCCGAGGGCACCACGACCCTGCAGTACTGGAGCTGGGTCCCGAACCTCCAGCCCACGGTCGACCTGTGGAACGAGGCCCACCCGAACATCCAGGTCGAGCTGACCAACGCGGGTCAGTCGGCCGACCAGTACACCAAGCTCCAGAACGCGATCAAGGCAGGGTCGGGCGCCCCCGACCTCGCGCAGATCGAGTACTTCGCCCTCCCCCAGTTCGCGCTGGGCGAGTCGCTCGTGAGCCTCGACGACGTCGGCCTGTCCGACCTCGAGTCCGACTTCACGGCCTCGGCGTGGGAGCAGGTCGCCGCAGGCGACGGGCACTACGCCTTCCCCCAGGACACGGGCCCCATGGTCATGTTCTACCGCGCCGACATCCTCGAGCGCCTGGGCGTCGAGGCCCCGACGACGTGGGACGAGTTCCTCACCGTCGCGCGCGCCATCAAGGCCGACAACCCCGAGAACTTCATCGCGTCGATCGACCCGGGCGACGCGGGCGGCGTGGACTCGCTGATCTGGCAGGCCGAGGGCCGTCCGTTCTCGGTCGAGGGCACGGACGTCAACATCTCGTTCGGCGACGAGGGCACGCAGAAGTTCGCCGAGCTGTGGGACACCCTGATCTCCGAGCAGCTCGTCGACGTCGCGGGCGGCTGGAACGACGCGTTCTGGCGTTCGCTCGACTCGGGCCGCTACGCCATGTGGATGACGGGCGCCTGGGCTCCGGGCTCGCTCGAGACGAACATCCCCTCCACGGCAGGCAGCTGGAAGGCCGCGACCATGCCCGTGTGGGAGGCCGGCACCCCGGCCAACGCCGAGAACGGCGGCTCGGGCACGGCAGTGCTCGCCAAGAGCGAGAACAAGGCCGCGGCCCTTGCCTTCGCCCGCTGGCTCAGCACGGACTCCGAGGCCGTCCAGGCCCAGGTCGACGCAGGCCTGTTCCCCTCGACGAGCTCGATCATGGCCGACACCGACTTCCTCGGCGCCACGTCCGACTTCTTCGGCGGCCAGGCCGTCAACGAGGTCTTCGTCCAGGCCTCGAAGGACGTCAGCTCGGGCTGGCAGTACCTGCCCTTCCAGGTCTACGCGAACTCGGTCTTCGGTGACACCGCGGGCCAGGCGTTCAGCAACGCGACGCCCATCGCCGACGGCCTGACGGCCTGGCAGGACCAGATCACCACGTACGGCAACGGGCAGGCAGGCGTCGTGCGCGGGGTGCGGACATCGCTCTCACTCCTGTCGGTCGTGGTCCGGGGCGGGTCAGCGG
>NZ_JBHXBO010000159.1:0-9762 GCF_042726775.1 Oerskovia sp. NPDC060287 | reverse complement strand
CCCCTCGGGGTGGCGGCCGTTCGCGTGTCCTGGGCGGCCCGGTCTCGGGTGGTCCGGTCTCGGGTGGTCCGGCCCGGCGGTGGTCCGGCCCGGTCCGGCGTCGGCGGCTCAGGCCGAGGCGGACCGGGCCGTGGACGTGATCGCGGCGGCGAGCGCGGGGGCGTCGCGCGTGGAGACGAGCCAGTACGGCGTCGGGTCGGCCGGGTCGTCGACCTCGACCCGGATCCCGGTGCGCGCCCAGGCCCGCAGGCAGACGTACGCGCGCGCGTCGAGTCCCGGGCCGAGCTCGTGCGTCATCGCCTCGCGGTCCAGGACCGTGACGTCGCGCAGCAGCGAGGTGGGGATGACGGCCCGTCCGGCGCGCAGGTGGGGCGTGCCGTCGGTGCCCGGCCCCACCGAGACCACGGGTGACGTCCACCAGAGCAGGACCACCAGGACCACCAGGGCGATGCCGGCGGTGACGTAGGACAGGACCTCGTCCACGGGCCACAGGGCGATGCCCAGGATGACGGCGAAGGCGAGGGCGGCGGACCAGCCGCCGGGTCCGGGGAGGAGGCGTTCGCGGTAGGCGGCGTCAGGCTGAGGCATGGGTCCATCATCCCAGGTCCGTGAGGTGCCCCGTGGTGATGTTCGCCGCCCCGCCCGTCGAGCACTAGGCTCTGCGGGTGCCCATCGAAGAACCAGCGCCCTCGCGCGTGCCCGTTCCCTCGTCCGCCCGTCCGGGCGACGTCGAGGTGCTCGTCCAGCTGCTCGACGACGTCGCGACGGTCCCGTCGTACGCCCACCCGGGTGACGCGGGGGCGGACCTCGTGACGACCGTCGACGTGGAGATCGCACCGCAGGGCCGGGCGACCGTGCCCACGGGGCTCGCGATCGCGCTCCCGGACGGGTACGCGGCGTTCGTGCACCCGCGGTCGGGCCTCGCGGCCCGGCACGGCCTGACGATCGTCAACGCGCCCGGGACGGTCGACGCGGGGTACCGCGGCGAGATCAAGGTGATCCTGCACAACACCGACCCGTCCGCGCCGGTCGTCCTGCACCGCGGGGACCGCATCGCGCAGCTCGTGATCCAGAAGGTCGAGCATGCACGCTTCCTCCAGGCGGAGAGGCTGCCGGGCTCGCACCGGGGCGAGGGCGGCTTCGGGTCGAGCGGCGGGTGGGCCGCCGGGCGGTGAGCCCGGAGCGGCGTCGTGTTCGCTGGTGGCCGAGGACGGTCACGGGAGCGGCGCGGCGGTCTAGTGTGGTGGGGACGGGGATCGGTGCACGCCGTCCCGTACGAGTCGCGGTCGATGGTCGACGCGGCGAAGAGCTGAAGGAGAGCTTCCGTGGGTTTGTTCCGGCGTAGTGCGTCGCAGCAGTCGAGCGACGAGGCGGTCGTCGCCGAGGGCTCCGGGTCCGTGGAGGCTCCGGCGGGTGCGGACGAGAGCTCGGCCCCCGTGGCCCCGGCCGCGGGCACCCGTGGCCCGTTCGACTCCTCGCAGGTCAGCGAGCTCGGTGCCCGTGCGGACCTCGGGGCCATCTGGCTCCCGGGCGTCCCGGGCATGGAGCTGCGCATGGAGGTCGACAAGAAGACCCAGAAGATCACGGGGGCGGCCGCGGCGGTCAACGGCTCGGCGCTCCAGGTCCAGGCGTTCGCCGCCCCCAAGACCATGGGCATCTGGGACGAGATCCGCGAGGAGATCGCCGAGTCGGTGACCCAGCAGGGCGGGACGGTCGACGACATCCCCGGCCCGTTCGGTCGCGAGCTGCTCGCGAAGCTCCCGGTCACGGGTCCGGACGGTCAGCGCGGCTTCCGCGCGGCCCGGTTCGTGGGCGTCGACGGCCCCCGCTGGTTCCTGCGCGGGGTCCTGACGGGCAAGGCTGCCGTGGACCCGGAGGCGGCGCGACTGCTCGAGTCGGTCTTCGCCAACATCGTCGTGGTCCGCGACAGCAACGCCCGCCCGCCGCGCGACCTGCTGGCCATGCACCTGCCCGGTCAGGCGCCGCGTCCTGCGGTCGCGGCCCCGGAGGGTGCGGCCCCGTCGCTCCCGGCCTTCGACCCGCTGACCCGCGGGCCGGAGATCACCGAGAGGCGCTGACCCGAGATGTCGCTACGTCAGGCGCTGCACTCCGTACTGGCCTCCCAGGAGGAGATCGCCGCGGACGAGGAACGTCACGAGGCCTCTCAGCAGACGGGGTGCTCGGCGGTCGCGGACCTCGCGAACCGCAAGCGCGCCCACGTCTCGGGGGTCCTTCGGTCCGTGATCCTGCGCCCTCGCGAGGGCGTGCCGACGGTCGAGGCCGAGCTGTACGACGGCTCGGGCTCGCTCGACCTGGTCTGGCTCGGGCGTCGGCGCATCGCCGGCATCGAGCCGGGGCGTCGCGTCCGTGTCGAGGGCCTGGTCTGCGAGATCGCCGGTCGGCGCACCATGTTCAACCCCCGTTACGAGCTGCGCCCTCGCGCCGGCGAGTGAGCCCGTGTCCCACCCCGCAGGCGAGAGAGACGACATGACGCACGAGCACCCTGCCGCCCCCGAGCCGCTCGCCCGGGAGGTGGAGGAGGTCGCGGACGCGATCGACGACGTCGTCCCCCCGGACGAGGGCGCCGCGCGGGGCGTGCGCGCCCTGACGGGTGAGTCGTTCTCGCTCGCCGACTCGATCGGCGGGGTGCGCGGGCTCGTGGAGTCCATGGCCCCGGGGCTCGTGTTCGTGGTCGTGTTCATCGCGACGGGCAACACGCTCCAGCCGGCGCTGATCGCGTCGGTCGCGGTGGCGCTCGTGGCCGTGGCGGCGCGGCTGGTGCAGCGCACCCCCATCACGCAAGCCTTCGGAGGCTTCCTGGGGGTCGCGATCGGCGTGCTGTGGGCGTGGAAGTCGGGCGAGGCGCAGAACTACTACGCCGCGGGCCTCCTGACGAACGCGGCGTACCTGGTCGCCATGGCGGTCTCGGTGCTGGTGCGCTGGCCCGTGGTCGGGCTGGTCGTCGAGGCGCTGCGCAGCGGGTGGACGGACGGGGACAAGGTCAAGGCCGCCGTCGCGGCGAACGAGGAGCCCGACGCCGGAGCCGCCTCGGCAGCGTCGGTCACCCCGGGCGAGACACCCGTCCCGCGCGGGGAGGACGGCGAGCCCGCCCCGGGTGCCTTCACGGTGTGGGCCCGTCGCTGGCGCGGGGACCCCGCGCTCATGCGCCGCTACGCGCTCGCGACGTGGCTGTGGGTCGGCATGTTCGCGCTGCGGCTGGCCGTGCAGGTCCCGCTGTTCATGGCCGGCGAGGACGCGGTCGCATGGCTCGGCACGGCTCGCCTCGTCATGGGCATCCCGTTGTGGGCGCTCACGCTCTGGGTGACCTGGCTGCTGGTCCGGCGCCCGCGGGTCGCGGACGAGGAGCCCGCAGCCCCTGCGTCCGCCTGAGCCGAGCCGCTGCTGCGACCCGTGAACTGATCCGCGCGCCTTGCACGAGGATTTGACGCGATGACGCGATGAGGCGATGAGGCGACCCGCGCCCGAGCGGTCCGGGCGCGGGCCGTTCACCCGTCGTCAGACGGGCAGGCCGGTGGTCTCGTCGATCACCCCGGTGCCGCCGTCGTCGTCGGTCGGGTCGACCAGCACCCGGAGGAGCGCGGCCTCGTCGACGTCACGACCCGTCACGATGAGCAGCTCGTCGCCCACCTCGAGGGTGTCGTCGATGCTGGGCGTGATGGGCTGGGTCCCGCGCACGATCGCCGCGAGCACGGTGTCCTGGGGCCACGCGACCTGACCGACCCTGGTGCCGATGAGCGGGGAGTCCGGGGGGAGCGTGAGCTCGAGGATGTCCGCCCCCGACTGGTGGAACGTGAAGATCCGCACCAGGTCGCCGACCGCGACGGCCTCCTCGACCATCGACGTCATGATGCGCGGGGTCGACACCGCGACGTCCACGCCCCACGACTCGTCGAACATCCACTCGTTCTTGGGGTTGTTGACGCGGGCGACCGTGCGCGGCACGCCGAACTCGGTCTTGGCGAGCAGTGAGACGACGAGGTTGACCTTGTCGTCGCCGGTCGCGGCGACGATCACGTCGCACTCGTCGACCTTGGCTTCCGACAGGGTCGAGAGCTCGCACGCGTCCGCGAGGAGCCAGTCCGCGTCGGCCACCTGCGCGACCCGCATCGCCGCGGGCTGCTTGTCGATGATGGTGACCTCGTGGTCATGGCTGAGCAGCTCGCGGGCGATCGAGCGCCCGACCGAACCTGCTCCGACGACGACGACGCGCATCAGTTCTCCTTGAGTGAGGGGGCGTGCGTGAGGACGCGCTCGACCGTGGGGGCGTCGGTGCTGCGCATGAGCACGTGCAGCACGTCGTTCTCCTGCAGGACGGTGCTGGGGGTCGCCAGGACCCCCTCGCCGAACCGGCCGAGGAACGCGACACGGGCGCCGGTCGCCGACTCGATGGTCCCGACCGCGTGGCCGACCCAGCCCGGGTGGAAGTCGGTCTGCGCGAGGCGGACCTGGCCCGAGGGGTCGCGGTACTCGTCGGTCGCGCCGAGCGGGAGCATGCGACGCAGGACCTGGTCCGAGGTCCAGCGGACGGTCGCGACCGTCGGGATCCCCAGCCGCTGGTAGATCTCGGCGCGGTGAGGGTCGTAGATGCGGGCCACGACGTTGTCGACGCCGTACGTCTCGCGCACCACGCGCGCGGCGAGGATGTTCGAGTTGTCGCCGTCGGAGACCGCGGCGAACGCGTAGGCGTCCTCGATGCCCGCCTGGACGAGCGTGTCGCGGTCGAACCCGAGGCCCGTGACCTTCTTGCCGGAGAACTCCGCGGACAGCCGTCGGAAGGCGTCGGGGTTCTGGTCGACCACGGCCACCGAGTGGCCGCGGTTCTCGAGAGACTGGGCGAGGGTGGCGCCGACACGGCCACATCCCATGATCACGAAGTGCACGAGCGAAACGCTACCGTGACGGCGTCGCGTCCACGTACAGGAGCGAGCGGCAAGATCCGTGGGGCCGTGGACGCGTCAAGGGCCCTCCGAGGGCCTAGCATGGACCAACGTGTCGGATATCGCTGATGCCGCCAAACGATTGCTGCTCGGACGTCCCGTCCGCAGCGACGACCTGGGGCACACCCTGCTACCGAAGCGCATCGCGCTCCCGGTCTTCGCCTCGGACGCGCTCTCGTCCGTCGCGTACGCCCCGGACGAGATCCTGCTGACCCTCTCGATCGCCGGCCTGGCTGCCACGACCATCTCCCCGTGGGTCGGGCTGGCCGTCGTCGTCGTCCTGCTGACCGTGGTGGCGTCCTACCGCCAGAACGTGCACGCCTACCCCTCGGGGGGCGGGGACTACGAGGTCGCCACGGTCAACCTGGGACCGACCGCGGGCGTCGGTGTCGCGTCGGCGCTCATGGTCGACTACATCCTGACGGTGGCGGTCTCGATCTCCTCGGGGACCCAGTACGCCGCGGCCGCGCTGCCGTTCCTGCGCGGCCACGAGGCTGCGTTCGCGATCACCCTGGTCGTGCTGCTGACCCTGATCAACCTGCGTGGGGTCAAGGAGTCGGGCTCGTTCTTCGCGATCCCTGTGTACCTGTTCATGTTCGCGATCGGGATGACCGCGGTGGTCGGCTTCGTCCGGTCGGCCATGGGTACCCTGCCCATGGCCGAGAGCTCGACCTACGAGCTCGTCGCCGAGAGCCACTTCGACCAGGGGCTGACCGGCCTCGCGGGGGCGTTCCTCGTGGCGCGCGCCTTCGCCTCCGGCTGCGCAGCGCTCACGGGCGTCGAGGCGATCAGCAACGGGGTGCCAGCGTTCAAGAAGCCCAAGTCGCGCAACGCCGCCACGACGCTCGCGCTGCTCGGCACGATCTCCGCCTTCATGATTATGGCGATCCTCTTCCTCGCGCAGAAGACCGGTGTCCACTTCGCCGAGAACCCCTCCGAGCAGCTCACGATCAACGGCCAGCCCGTGCCCGACGACTTCGTGCAGGACCCGGTCATCGGCCAGCTCGCGCAGGTCGTGTTCCAAGGCTTCCCGATCGCGTTCTACGCCGTGGCAGCGGTCACCGGGCTCATCCTCGTCTTCGCCGCCAACACCGCGTTCAACGGCTTCCCGGTCCTGGCCTCGATCCTCGCCAAGGACGGCTACCTCCCGCGCCAGCTCCACACGCGCGGCGACCGTCTCGCGTTCTCGAACGGCATCGTGACGCTCGCGGTCGCGGCGATCGCCCTCATCTGGGCGTTCGACGCCCAGGTCACGCGACTGATCCAGCTCTACATCGTGGGCGTGTTCGTGTCCTTCACGCTGTCCCAGCTCGGGATGATCAAGCACTGGACCCGCGAGCTGCGCACCACCCCCGACCCGCGCTTCCGCACCAAGATGAAGCGCTCGCGGGTCGTCAACGCGATCGGCTTCGGGATGACCGGGACCGTCCTGGTCATCGTGCTGCTCACCAAGTTCACGCACGGAGCCTGGATCGCGATCCTCGCGATGGCGGTCGTGTTCGTGCTCATGCGGGCGATCCGCAAGCACTACGACTCGGTGCGCGACGAGCTCACCCTGGGCGAGGACCCTGCGGCGGCACGCGCTCTGCCGAGCCGGGTCCACGCGCTCGTCCTGGTCTCCAAGCTCCACAAGCCCACCATGCGTGCCCTGGCCTACGCACGGGCCTCGCGACCCTCGGTGCTCGAGGCCGTGACGGTGGGTGTCGACGCGGACGAGGTCGCCGAGTTCACCGCGGAGTGGGAGGCGCTCGACATCCCGGTCCCGCTGCGCGTCCTGGACTCGCCGTTCCGTGAGATCACCCGACCGATCCTGTCCTACGTGCGCTCGATCCACCGCGAGAGCCCGCGCGACCTGGTCGTGGTCTACATCCCCGAGTACGTCGTGGGGCACTGGTGGGAGCACCTGCTGCACAACCAGAGCGCGCTGCGCCTCAAGGGGCGGCTCCTGTTCACCCCGGGCGTGGTCGTGGCCTCGGTGCCGTGGCAGCTGTCCTCGACCAAGGGACAGACCGGCCTCGAGAAGGAGAGCTTCGCGGCGCAGAAGCGGATCAACCGCCGCTACTGAGCCGGACGTGTGCGGTCCCACGCAGCGCCCGGGACCGGATCGGGGACGAAGTCCGTCCGCGTCCGGGATACTAGGGGAGTGTCTGAAACCCTGAACTCCACTCCCACCGCCCCTGAGTCTCAACCTCTGGTCGAGCTCGAGGTCGGGCCGGTCGCGCACGGTGGCCACTGCGTCGCGAGGCTCGACGGGCGCGTCGTCTTCGTCCGGCACGCGCTGCCGGGGGAGCGGGTGCTCGCGCGACTCACCGAGGACGGCGACTCCGCGAAGTTCTGGCGCGCCGACGCGATCGAGATCCTCGAGCCCTCGCCGGACCGCGTTCCCGCGGCCTGGCCCGCGGCCGGTGCCGGGGGTGCAGGGGGCGGCGAGCTCTCGCACGTCTCCCTGCCGGCCCAGCGTCGCTGGAAGGCCGCGGTCCTCCAGGAGCAGCTCAAGCGCCTGGCCGGGCTTGACCTTCAGGTAGAGGTTGAGGGTGCGCCGGGTGACGACGAGCGCGGGGGCCTCGGCTACCGCACGCGGATCGACCTGGTCGCGGACGACGAGGGTCGCGCAGGCATGCGTGTCTTCCGCTCGCACGACGTCGTTCCGCTCGACGAGATGCCGCTCGCGACCCCGGAGGTCGCGGCGCTCGCCGAGGCCGAAGAGGTCTTCACGCGCCGCTGGCGTCCGGGCACCCGGCTCGAGCTCGTCGCCCCGGGCGGGGGCAGCGACCCGATCCTGCTCGTCGACGGGGTCGTCTGGCACTCGGGTCACATCGACCGCCGCCCCCACGCGCGCCGCGCCGTGACCGAGTCCGTCACGGTCGCCGGCACCGAGCACACCTTCCGCGTCGCGGCCGACGGGTTCTGGCAGGTCCACCGTGAGGCGCCCGCGCTGCTCGCCGAGGCCGTGCTGGCTGCCGCGGGACCGCTCGAGGAGGCGACCGTCGTCGACCTGTACTCGGGGGCAGGACTCTTCACGCTCCCGCTCGCCGACGCCGTCGGCGAGACGGGACGCGTCGTCGCGATCGAGGGTGACGAGCGGGCCGTCAAGGACGCGCGTCGCAACGCGTTCGAGAAGCCCCAGGTCGAGCTGCACCACGGCCCGGTCGAGAAGGTCCTCGCGGCCAAGGACCACGCGGCGCCCACGGCCGACGTCGTGGTGCTCGACCCGCCGCGGACCGGGGCGGGCCGCAAGGTCGTCGACGCGGTCGCCGCGCTGAAGGCCCCGCGCGTCGTGTACGTCGCGTGCGACCCTGCCGCGCTCGCACGCGACATCGCCTACTTCGCGAAGCACGGCTACACGGTCGAGTCCGTCAGGGGATATGACCTGTTCCCCCACACCCACCACGTCGAGGCGATCGCGGTCCTGACGCGCTGACCGCCCCGGGCGGACCGCACAGGGGCCGTACAGGCGCGCCCCAGGTCCGCCCGGAAGACTGTCGTCAGCGGTGGTTCACCTGTCGCCCGGACCGGATCCGGGCGACGATGGACTGATGTGCGCCGGGAGCCACCGGCGATGGGCAGAGCGGAAGAGGGCGCATGCAGGTCACCGTGGTCGTGCCGACGTTCAACGAGGGGCCGAACGTCGAGGAGCTCGTGGGGCGGCTCGCCGTCGCGGTCGAGGGGATCGACGCGGAGGTGATTTTCGTCGACGACTCGACGGACGACACGCCCGCGGTGGTCGACCGCGTGGCCGAGGCCTCGACCCTGCCGGTCCGCCTGCTCCGTCGCGACGAGCCGGTCGGTGGTCTGAGCGGGGCGGTCGTCGAGGGCTTGGGGCAGGCGCGCGGGGAGTGGGTCGTGGTCATGGACGGCGACCTGCAGCATCCGCCGGAGATGGTGCCGGTCCTGCTCGAGACGGCGGCGTCCACGGGCGCGGACCTCGTGGTGGCCTCGCGGTACACGGGCAACGGCGACGCAGGTGGGCTCGACGGGAGGTGGCGGCACCTCGTCTCGTCGGCGTCCTCGTTGCTCGCTCGCTCGATGTTCCCGGTGCGGCTGCGCAACGTGACCGACCCCATGACGGGGTTCTTCGCGGTGCGTACGGCCGCGATCGACGTCGCGGCGCTGCGGCCGCGGGGGTTCAAGATCCTGCTGGAGATCCTGGCGCGCAACAAGGTCGAGGTCGTCGAGGAACCGTTCGTGTTCGGGGAGCGGTTCGCGGGGGAGTCCAAGGCGACGTTCGCGAACGGGCTGCGGTACCTGCAGCAGCTCACCGCGCTGCGGTTCGGGCGGATGTCCACGTTCGCTCTCGTCGGTGCGTTCGGGGCCGTGCTGAACCTGGCGATCATGTGGGGTCTCGAGCAGTTCGGGGTGCACTACATGCCCGCCGCGGTGGTCTCGGCGGCCGTCACGATCGTGACGAACTTCCTGCTGCTCGAGCACTTCGTGTTCCACGACCTGCGCGACGAGGGGCGCAACGTGTGGAAACGTGCCGCGCAGTCGTTCACGTTCAACGGCATCGAGGCCGCGGTACGTCTGCCGTTCCTGCACTGGCTCGTGGTCCTGACGGGCATGCCGCCGGTCCTGGCCCAGGCGTTGACCCTGGTGGTCGCGTTCCTGCTGCGCTTCGTCTTCCACGCCCAGGTCGTCTACCGGCCCCGCAAGAGCGAGCCCGCGCCCGTCGTCCCGCTCACGGGGGAGAAGGCGGCCCCCGCGGCCGACGAGGACTAGGCGGCCGCTCAGGCGGTGCGCACGGGCGCGCCCGCCGTGGGACCCGGACCGCAAGGGCCGGCACGGCTGTCATGATGGTCGCCGCGGC
>NZ_JBHXBO010000158.1:0-9775 GCF_042726775.1 Oerskovia sp. NPDC060287 | reverse complement strand
GAGCTGACCGACCACCCTCGGGTCCGGTGCGAGGGGTGAACGACGCGTCAGGCGACCTGCGCCGGGACGTTCGCGACGCCGTCGGGCAGGAGGCGGCGGCCCAGGACCTTCTCCGAATAACCCGTCCGGTCCAGGTACGGCGTGATGCCGCCGTCGTGGAACGGCCAGCCCGCGCCCAGGATCATGCAGAGGTCGATCTGCTCGGGGCCCTGGACGACGCCCTCGTCGAGCATGTGGCCGATCTCCGTCGTGAGAGCGGTGAGCACCTCGTCCAGGACCCCCGCCTCGTCGAGCGCGCCCGGACCGCCGGCCTCACCCGTGCCGAAGTACGCCTGGATCGCCGGGTCGACGTTCGCGGGGATGCCGCGCGCCGGAGCCGGCAGGACGACCTTGGTGCCCTCGGCCACGAGCTTCTCGAGCCCGGGGGAGGACGGGAAGCGGTCGCCCAGGTCCTCGCGCAGGGAGGTCAGGACGTGCAGGCCCACTGCCGGTCCCACGAGGTCGAACAGTGCGAACGGTCCCATGGGCAGGCCGAGCGGCCGCAGCGCACGGTCGGCGACCTCGACCGAGGTGCCGTTCTCGACGGCCTCCACGATCTTGCCCAGGAGCAGCACGAGCAGGCGGTTGACCACGAAGCCCGGACGGTCGGCGACGCCCACCGCGGTCTTGCGGAGGGCCTTGGAAACCGCGAACGCGGTGGCGAGAGCCTCGTCCGAGGTCTTCTCGGCCCGGACGACCTCGACGAGCGGCATCTGCGCGACGGGGTTGAAGAAGTGCAGCCCCACGACCCGCTCGGGGTGCGCCAGGTCCGCGGCCATCTCCGTGACGGACAGGGCCGAGGTGTTGGTCGCGAGGATCGTGTCGGGCCCGATGATGCCCTCGAGCTCGGCGAAGACCTTCTTCTTGAGGCCCAGGACCTCGGTCACGGCCTCGATCACGAAGTCGCAGCGCGAGAACTCGGTGATGTCCGTGGTGCCGTGGACCGAGGACAGGACCTTGGCCCCCGTGTCCTTGCTCATGCGGCCCGTCGTGACGAGCTTCTCGACCGTCGTGCGGACGTAGGCGAGCCCGTGCTCCACGCGCTCGGCGTCGAGGTCGCGCATCGTCACGGGCACGCCCAGGCGCTGCGCGAACAGGAGCGCGAGCTGAGCCGCCATGAGGCCCGCGCCCACGATCCCGACCGAGGTGACCGGGCGGGCGATCTTCGGGTCCGGGGCGCCCGCGGGGCGCTTGCCGTGCGAGACGAGCTGGAACGCGTAGACGCTCGCGCGCATCTCGTCGGACATGATGAGGTCCGCCAGGGCCTCGTCCTCGGCCGCGAAGGCCTCGTCCTTGGTCGCGGTGCGGGCCGCGGCCAGGAGGTCCAGCGCCCGGTAGGGTGCGGGCCGCGACCCGTGCACGACCGCGTCGAGCTGCTTGCGCGCACCGGCGACGACCGCGTCCCACACCGGGGCGGGGTCGAGCTCGCGGCGCTCGACGACCGTCGTGCCGCGCACGACGTCGGCGGTCCAGCGGATCGAGTGCTCGAGGAAGTCGGGCGCCTCGAACAGCGCGTCGGCCAGCCCGATCTCGAAGGCCTCCTTGGCCTTGAACGGCTTGTTGGCGCTCGGGCGCGTGAGGATGACGTCCATGGCTTTCTCGATGCCCACGAGGCGCGGCACGAGGTAGGCGCCGCCCCAGCCGGGGACCAGGCCCAGGCCGACCTCGGGGAGCGCGAGCGCGGGGGCGTCGGTCGCGACCGTGCGGTAGTCGCAGTTGAGCGCGACCTCGAGGCCGCCGCCCAGGGCCAGGCCGTTGATGTACGCGAACGTCGGGACGCCCATCTCGCCGAGCAGGCGGTAGGCCGCGTGGCCGCCCCGGCCCAGCTCGAGGGCCTCGTCGCGTGTGCGCACCGTGGCGACCTGCGTGAGGTCCGCCCCCGCGGCGAGGAAGTAGGGCTTGCCCGTCACGGCGACGGCCGCGATCTCTCCGCGAGCCGCGCGGGCCTGGAGCGCGGTCAGCGCGGCCGTGAGCTCGGCGATGCCGCCCGGCCCGAGCGTCGTGGGCTTGGTGTGGTCCAGGCCGTTGTCGAGGGTCAGGAGCGCGAGCGTGCCCGCTCCGCCCGGCAGCTCGACGTCGCGGACGAGGGAGTGGGTCACGCGCTCGGCACGGGGCGCGGTGGTCTGGGTGCTCATGAGTCAGTTCTCCGCGTTCGTCGAGGCGTCGGTCGTGTGGCCGGAGTAGTCGGCGTGGTGCGGGTTCTCCCAGACCACGGTGCCGCCCATGCCGAGGCCCACGCACATCGTGGTCAGGCCGTAGCGGACCTCGGGGTGCTGCTCGAACTGGCGCGCCAGCTGGGTCATGAGGCGCACGCCCGACGCCGCGAGAGGGTGACCCACCGCGATCGCGCCGCCGTACTGGTTGACGCGAGCGTCGTCGTCGGGCATGCCGAAGTGGTCGAGGAACGCCAGGACCTGGACCGCGAAGGCCTCGTTGATCTCGAACAGGCCGATGTCCTCGATGCCCAGACCGGCTTGGGCGAGGGCCTTCTCGGTCGAGGGGATGGGACCGATGCCCATGACCTCGGGGTCCACGCCCACGTACGCGAACGACACGAGGCGCATGCGGGCCGGCAGGCCGAGCTCGGCGGCGACGTCGCCCGCCGCGAGGAGCGAGACCGCGGCGCCGTCGGTCAGCGGGGACGCGTTGCCCGCGGTGACCTTGCCGCCGGGGCGGAACGGCGTCTTGAGGTGTGCGATGTCCTCGAGAGTGGTGCCCGGGCGGGGCAGCTCGTCGGCCGTGGCCAGGCCCCAGCCCTGCTGGGGGTCGCGCAGCGCGATCGGGACCAGGTCCGGGGTCACGTCCCCGTTGGCGAGCGCCTTGGCGTACTTGGCCTGGCTCGCGACGCCGTACGCGTCCGCGCGCTCCTTGGTCAGGTGCGGGAAGCGGTCGTGCAGGTTCTCGGCGGTCGCCCCCATGACCAGGGCCGTGGAGTCGACGAGCTTCTCGGCGACGAAGCGCGGGTTGGGGTCCGCGCCCTCGCCCATGGGGTGGTGGCCCATGTGCTCGAGGCCGCCCGCGAGCGTGACGTCCTGGGCGCCGATCGCGATGGCCGACGCGGTCGTGGTGACCGCGGTCATGGCGCCCGCGCACATGCGGTCGATCGCGAAGCCCGGCACGGACTTCGGCAGGCCGGCCAGCACGGCCACGCTGCGGCCGAGGGTCAGGCCCTGGTCGCCCGTCTGGGTCGTCGCGGCGAGCGCGACCTCGTCGATGCGCTCGGTCGGGAGCTCGGGGCGGCGGCGCAGCAGCTCGCGCACGGCCTTGACGGCGAGGTCGTCGGCACGGGTGTTCGCGTAGATGCCGTCGGGACGGGCCTTGCCGAACGGCGTACGCACCCCCTCGACGAAGACGACGTCGCGGACGGTCCGGCGCGAGCCCGAACCCTTGCTGGCCACAGTCATGGCATCTCCTGATCTGGACGGCGGTGTCCCTGAGCGTCACCGCTCAGCGTTGGTACAGGCTACCCGCGGTACCGGGAAAATGCACGAAAGTGTGAGACCGAGTATCTACAACGGCCGACGGACCCGCCCAACCAGTGGGGTCGGGCCGGGTCCGTCGGTGTCACCTGGGCGCGCGACGCGCGATACGCAGTCTCGCCCCGGGGAGGCTCAGTGGCCCCCGCGCAGCTTGCGCACGACCTTCTTGGCGGTCGGCAAGCCCTTGTTCCACGCGGTGTACCACATCGAGAAAGGCACGTCGATGCTCCCGAGCAGCTCGTCCTCGTGGCTCGCGAAGCCTCGCTTGAACGTCGAGATGCCGTCGTTGAGGAGCCCGTTGACGTCGTAGCGCAGCACGCCGCGCTCGCGCATCGCGTTGATCGCGTACCACTTGAGACCGTAGTTGGCCCGCAGGCGCTGCCCCTCCTCGTCCATGCCGCCGTACAGCTCGAACGACGTGCGGGCCGAGGCCGCGAACCACACGAACGAGACCGGCCGGTCGTGCGGACCGCCCTCGCTCGACCGGGCGAAGGCCGCGAAGACGGGCGAGTGCTCGCCCAGCTGGTCGAACACGAGCTCGTAGTAGGAGTCCTCGTGCAGGCCGAACCCGGCCCGCTCGGCCGTCTGCCGGTACAGGCGCAGGCACGCGGAGAGCTCGGCGCGAGTCGTGACGGCACGGAACTCGAGGTCCTCGCGCTCCGACTTGCGGATGTACTGGCGCGTCTTCTTGGCCATGTCGGCCATGAGCTCGTCGGGGGTCTTGCGCAGGTCCAGGATCAGGGTCGTCGGGTAGAGCACGGGGTTGACCGCGGGAACCGCGCCGTCGAGCTCGAGGGAGGTCCCCGCGTCCCAGTCCGGTTCGAGCGTGATGCCCACGCCGCCGACGTTCTCGCGGCACCAGCGCACCACGGCCTCCGTGACGCCCGACCGGGTCGCGGGGTAGCCCGTGCCGTCGGGCATGACGACCGGGCCGCGGGGCACGTAGCTCAGCGCCTTGAACTGCGCGGGCAGCGAGCGGACCAGGACCTGCGCGAGGCCCAGGACCGTGCCGTCCGAGCCCGTGACCTGCAGACGGCGAGGGGTCCAGGCCCCGGCCCCCTTGACCTCGCCCCACCCCCAGAGCTGGAGCGGGTGACCACCCATCGCGAGCACCTGCTCGTCCCAGGCGGCGCGGTCGGTGATCGTCGTGACGGTCAAGGAGGAGGACTCGGGCAGCATGCCCCCGACCTTACCGGCGAGGGGAAGTGCCGGACGACGGCGTCTCTTGCCGTTCACCCCGGCCGACGTCCAGGACCTCGGCCAGGGTGGGCGACGGTGTCGGCGAGCCCCGCGCGAAGGACCTACGGGGCGCTCTCCGGGGTCGGGGTCGGGGCAGGGCGCGGGACCGAGGCCGGGTCGGCCAGGGCACGGGCGAGCGGCTCGGCCACGAGGTCGAGCTGCCACTCGCGCGCGCCGCGGCCGCGCAGGAACTGCGCGACGTGCTCGGCGTCGAGCGGGGAAGGAGGCGTCCAGCACACGCGGCGCAGGGCGTCCGGCTGCAAGAGGTTCTCGAGCGGCACCGAGAGCTCGTCGGACAGCTCCTGGACCACGACGCGCGCGGCGTCGAGCCGCTGGGCCGCGTCGGGATCGCGGTCGGCCCACGCGCGCGGGGGCGGCGGGGCGTCGCTGCGCGGCCCCCGGGCGCTGGGCAGCGCGTCCTGGGGCAGGGCGAGCGCCTGGTCGATCGCGTGCTGCCAGGCCGCGGCCCGACGGGCCGTGTTGCGGCCCGAGAACGCGGGCAGCTTGACCAGCTCGGGCACCGAGCGCGGCATGGCCTGGGCGGCGGCGACGATCGCACGGTCGGGCAGGACGCGTCCTGGGGCGATGTCCCGGCGGCGGGCGTTCTCGTCGCGCGCCTCCCAGAGGCTGCGGACGACCGCGAGGCTGCGCGGGTTGCGCAGCGCGTGCACGCCCGACGTGCGCCGCCACGGCTCCTCGCGCGGCGGGGGCGGGGGAGCGGTGCGCACGGCCTCGAACTCCTGGGCCGCCCACTCGGCCTTGCCCTGCTCCTCGAGCCGCTCGCCGAGGATCTTGCGCAGCGGGATGAGGACCTCGACGTCGAGCGCGGCGTACCTCAGCCAGTCCTCGGGCAGGGGGCGCGTGGACCAGTCGGCCGCGGAGTGCTCCTTGGCGAGCCCCAGGCCCAGGACCTCGGCGATCACGGCCGCCAGCCCCACGCGCTCCATGCCGAGGAGGCGTGCCGCGAGCTCGGTGTCGAAGATCCGGGCGGGGTACAGGTTCTGCTCGGCGAACCCGGGCAGGTCCTGGGACGCGGCGTGCAGGATCCACTCGGCGTCGCCCACGGCCTCGCGCAGCGGCGAGAGGTCGGGGATCGCGATGGGGTCGATGAGCGCGGTGCCCGCACCCTCGCGGCGCACCTGGACCAGGTAGGTGCGCTGGCCGTACCGGTAGCCCGACGCGCGCTCGGCGTCCGCTGCGACCGGGCCCGAGGCCGCGGCGTAGGCCTCGACGACCTTCGCGAAGGCCTCGGGCGTGTCGATCACCGGACCGACGCCGTCGGCCGGTTCGGTGAGCGGGGTCACGGCCGGGGCGGCGGACGGGTCCGCGACGTCGTCAGGTGCGGCCGGGGGCGCCGAGGCGCCGACGAGGACGTCGGGCGACGCGTCGCGTGCCGTGCCGGCGTCGCCGGAGGGGCCGCGGCCGGCGGACCGGCGCGAGGAGAAGGAGGGTGTGTGGGCCGAGCTCATGGACCCACGGTATTGCGTCGCGGGCGTAACGACGTCACGCCGTCCGGCAACGGGGGCAGCCCCGCGGCCGTGCACAGGAGCGTCGACCAGGCCTCGAGGTGAGCTCCGACGTCGGTCGAGGTGGGGGTCCACGACGCCCGGATCTCGAGGTCGACGTCGTTGGCCTGGCCTGCCAGCGCCCCGAAGCTCTCGGAGAGCACGCGGGTCACCGTGCCCCCCTCGGCCACGGCGTCGGCGCCCGAGTGCGAGAGCGCGTCGTCGAGCCAGGTCCAGGCGACCTCGGCCAGGAGCGGGTCGGTGGCCATCTCCGGCTCGAGCGTCGCGCGCACGAGCGTCACGACGCGGAACGTGCCGTGCCACGCCTCCTGGCCCGCCGGGTCGTGCAGCAGGATGAAGCGACCGGTCGCGAGCTCCTCGCCCGAGCCGTCCGGCCCGGCCACCTCACCCGTGAGCGCGAGCGCGAACGGGGCGATCCTGCCCGGAGCGGGCACCTCCTGGAGCCGCACCTCGGGGCGCAGCCTCCGCCGCCCGACCGACTCCAGGGCGCGGAGGAAGTCGGGTGGTGCCGCGGCTTCTCCGGACTTGATCACACGCTGCACAGTACGAGCAGATGTCCACATCGTGGAGGTTAGGCGCGCGGAGGAGATCGAATCGTGATCGCCGGACTAGGCTGTCGGGAGTGTCCGCCGACGCCCGTCGTCGGCATGTCCCGCCGGCGCCCGGCACTCCTGCTCGCCGGAGCCAGCACCTACCCCCGAGGAGCACAGCAGATGACAGCCCGCGCACAGATCGGCGTCACCGGACTCGCGGTCATGGGCCGCAACCTGGCCCGCAACTTCGCTCGTCACGGCTACACGGTCGCGGTGCACAACCGCTCCTTCGCCAAGACCCAGTCGCTCGTCGCCGACCACGGCGACGACGGCGACTTCGTCCCGTCCGAGTCGATGGCCGACTTCGTCGCCTCGCTCGAGCGTCCCCGCAAGGTCGTCATCATGGTCAAGGCCGGCGGCCCGACGGACGCCGTCATCGCCGAGCTGGTCCCGCTCCTCGAGCAGGGCGACATCATCATCGACGCCGGCAACGCGCACTTCCCCGACACGCGCCGCCGTGAGGCCGAGCTCAAGGAGAAGGGCCTGCACTTCGTGGGTACCGGCGTCTCCGGCGGCGAGGAGGGCGCGCTCAACGGCCCCAGCATCATGCCCGGTGGCGCCCCGGAGTCGTACGAGACCCTCGGCCCCATCCTCGAGGACATCTCGGCCAAGGTCGACGGCGTGCCCTGCTGCACCTACGTCGGTCCCGACGGCGCGGGCCACTTCGTGAAGATGGTCCACAACGGCATCGAGTACGCCGACATGCAGCTCATCGCCGAGGCGTACGACCTGCTCAAGCAGGGGCTCGGCGCCTCGGCCCAGGAGATCGGCCAGATCTTCGCCGAGTGGAACAAGGGCGACCTCGAGTCGTTCCTCATCGAGATCACGGCCGACGTGCTCCAGCACGTCGACGCAGAGACGGGCAAGGCGTTCGTCGACATCATCCTCGACCGTGCCGAGCAGAAGGGCACGGGCCGCTGGACGGTCCAGAACGCGCTCGACCTGGGTGTCCCGATCACGGGCATCGCCGAGGCCACGTTCGCACGCGCGCTGTCCGGCTCGGTGCCCCAGCGCACGGCCGCGGTCGGCGTGCTGCCGGCCGACGCGGGCCAGTGGGAGATCACGGACCGTGACGCGTTCATCGAGGACGTGCGCCGCGCGCTGTACTCGTCGAAGGTCGTCGCGTACTCGCAGGGCTTCGACCAGATCGCCGCAGCCTCCGAGGAGTTCGGCTGGGGCATCGACCGTGGCGCCATGGCCCGCATCTGGCGCGGGGGCTGCATCATCCGCGCCCGCTTCCTCAACCGCATCACCGAGGCCTACGAGCGTGACGAGAACCTCGCGCTGCTCCTGGCCGACCCGTACTTCACGCAGACCGTCGGCGAAGGCGTGTCCTCGTGGCGTCGCGTGGTGTCCCAGGCCGCGCTCAACGGCGTGCCCACGCCTGCGTTCTCGTCCTCGCTCGCGTACTACGACGGGGTGCGCGCCGAGCGCCTGCCCGCGGCCCTCATCCAGGCCCAGCGCGACTTCTTCGGTGCCCACACCTATCACCGCGTCGACAAGGAGGGCGTGTTCCACACCGAGTGGTCCGGCGACCGCAGCGAGTCCAACGCATGACGGGGACTTCTCTCCCCGATCTCCTGCCTGTCGGCGTCGGTGGTGACATCGGCGTCTATGCGATGGTCCGCGCGTTCCACGAGCAGTACGGGACCGACGCCGTCGTGATCTCGAGCGTCGCCACGCGCGCCATGGCCGACTCGTCGTTCGTCACGAACGTCGTGACGCCCGGCATCGACGACCCCGAGGTGCTCGTCACCGCGCTCGAGCGCGTCGCCGCCCAGCACCCCGGCAAGACGCTCGTGCTGCTCACCAACGCCGACTGGTTCGTCCGGTCGATCGTCGAGAACCGCGCGCGGCTCGAGGACAAGTACGTCATGTCCTACTGCACGCTCGAGGTCCTCGAGCAGGTCTCGAGCAAGGAGGGCTTCGCGGAGGTCTGCGACCGGCTCGGCATCCCCACGCCGCGCACGGTCGCGGTCAGCGTGCCGCAGCTCGTCGCGGAGGGCGGGCTCGCGGCGATCCCCGCGCTGCGCGTCGACCTGGAGTTCCCGGTCGTCGCCAAGCCGTCCTCGAGCGCGGACTACCACTACGTCTCGTTCCCCGGCAAGCGCAAGATCCACCACGTCGACTCGCGCGCCGAGCTCGACGAGCTGCTCGGGCACCTCGTCACCGCGGGGTACCCCGGGACGTTCCTCGTCCAGGAGTTCATCCCGGGCGACGAGACGCAGATGCGCTCGCTCACGGCCTACCGGGACACGCGGGGCGTGATCACCCTGCTCGCCACGGGTCGTGTGCTCCTCGAGGAGCACACCCCGGGCACGCTGGGCATCCCCGCGGCGATCCTCACCGAGCCGTACGAGGACGCCATGGAGGCCGCGAGCCGGTTCCTCGACAACGTCGGGTACACCGGGTTCGCCAACTTCGACTACAAGCTGGACCCCCGCACGGGCCGGCACGTGTACTTCGAGGTGAACCCGCGCATCGGTCGCAACAACTACTACGTGACCGCGGCCGGGGCCAACATCGCTCGTGCGCTCGTCGAGGACCGGGTCCTCGGCAGGTCGATCGAGCCTCTGCTGGCCACGAAGGAGGTCCTGTACTCGGTGGTGCCGTTCCGGCTCCTACAGAAGTACATCCTGGACCCCTCGTTGCGGATCCGGCTGCAGGCGGTCAAGGACCGTGGCGACGCGGTGAACCCCCTGAAGTACTCGAAGGACGGGGGGCTCAAGAGGCGACTGGTCGTCGAGGCGATGACCCAGAACTTCTACCGCAAGTACAAGAAGCACTACCCGGAACCGACCACGACGGGCTACTGAGACCGTCGGTGCCGAGCGCACCGACCCTCTCCCCGCCCTGACGAGCGGACCGGACAGAGCGAGGGGCCGTCACCACCTGGTGG
>NZ_JBHXBO010000157.1:0-9797 GCF_042726775.1 Oerskovia sp. NPDC060287 | reverse complement strand
GCCTCGAGCGCGGCGCGCCGTCGGCCGCTGCTCAGAGGGCGCCGTCGAGCGACCCGGCCTCCCGGTCCAGGAGCGCCGCGTACGCGCCGCCGGCCGCGAGCAGCTCGGCGTGCGTCCCCTGCTCGACGACATGCCCGGCGTCGAGCACGACGATGCGGTCCGCGTCGGCGACGGTCGACAGCCGGTGCGCCACGACGATGACGGTGCGCCCGGCACCGGCCTCGCGGACCCCGGCCAGGACCCGGGCCTCGGACGCGGCGTCGAGCTGGGACGTCGCCTCGTCGAGGACGAGCACCGGGGCTTCGCTCAGCAGCGCCCTCGCGACCGCGAGCCGCTGGCGCTGACCGCCCGAGAGCCGTTCCCCCATCTCGCCGACCACGGTGGCCAGCCCGTCGGGCAGCGCGTCGATCACCTCGTCGAGCGCGGCCCGGCGGCAGGCCTGGGTGATCTCCTGGACCGTCGCGCCCGGCCGGGCCATCCGCAGGTTCTCCTCGATCGTCATGTTGAAGAGGTAGGGCCTCTGCTGGGCGACGGCGACGGTCGCACGCAGGTCGGCGAGCCCGAAGGAGCGGACGTCCGTGCCGTCGAGGCGCAGCGCTCCCGAGTCCACGTCCCAGCACCGCACGAGCAACGAGGCGATCGTCGACTTCCCGGAGCCGGACGCCCCGACGAGGGCCGTCGTCGTGCCTGCTGCCGCCGTGAAGGAGACGCCGCGGACCGCCGGCTCGGCGCGCACGTCGGCGGCGTCCGCGCCGACCGGGTACGTGAAGGTCACGTCCTCGACCACGACCGTGGGCGCCCGGCGCGGTGCCGGGACCGGGTCGGCCGGCTCGGGCACGACCGGGTCGGCGTCGGTGACCTCGAAGATCCGTCGGGCCGAGGCGTAGGCCTGCTCGAGGTCGGCGGAGAAGTCCTCGACCGCGAGCACCGGGCCGAACGCACCGACCGTGATGGCGAGCACGACCGCGGCGCTCTGCCAGGTCATCGTCCCGGCGTCGACCATGGTCGTCACGAGAACCAGCTCGGCGACGACCGCGAGCGCGACGAGCGCGGTGTTCGCCCCGCGGCGCAGCGCGATCCATCGCCCGATGCCCGCGAGCGACCGGGCCGAGCGCGCGTCGAGCTCGGCGAGCTCGCGCTGGCGAGCGTCCTCGTGGTTGAAGGACAGCACCTCGCGCACGCCCTGGACGGTGTCGGTGACGTGCTGGGCGATGTCGCCGCGCGTGGCCCGCAGGGTCGCGGAGGCCCGTGCGGTCGCGGCTCGCCCGCACCACGGGACGACGACGCCCACGGCGACCAGGAAGGGCAGCAGGACCAGCGCGACGGCCGGGCTGATCGCGACGGCGAGGTAGCCGAGCGTGATGACCGGGACGATCACGGCCGTGGTGGCCGGGACGAGCGTGTGCGCGAAGAACACCTCGACCCGGTCGACGTCCTTGGTCACGCGGGAGAGGAGGTCTCCGGTGCGCCTGCCCTCGACCGCGGCGGGGGCCTGGGGCTCGAGGCGGTCGTAGAAGAAGATCCGCAGCAGGGCCAGCGCGTGGAACGCGACGTAGTGCCCCGCGAGCTGCTCGAGGTACCGGCACACTCCCTTGACCAGGGAGAGGACGACCATCACGGTGATGATCGCACCGACAGGCGCGGCCCCGGGGGCGCCCGTGCGGTCGGCGACCACGGCGCCCACTCCCCACGCCGCGACGGCGAGCAGCGCCATCCCGACGAGGAGGGCCAGGGTCCGAAAGATCGCCGAGACGACGAGCGGGGCCAGCACGGGGCGTCCGACGTCGAGCAGCCGACGTCGCAGGGCCGCGCGGGTGAGCGGAGCACGTGGTGCGGGCGCAGGGCCCGCACCGGTGGTCGTGCTCGGGGCCGGGGTGGCCTGCTGGGTGGTCATCGGATCGTCCCGTCGGTCAGCGTGAGCACCCGGTCTGCCCCGGCGATGGTCGCCGGTCGGTGCGAGATCATGAGGACGGTGCGGCCGGCACCGAGACGGTCGAGGGCCTCGAGGATCGCTCGTTCGGAGGCGAGGTCCACCTGGGAGGTCGGTTCGTCGAGCACGAGGACCGGGGCGTCCTTGAGGAACGCGCGGGCGATCGCGAGGCGCTGCGCCTGCCCGCCGGACAGCGACAGCCCACGCTCGCCCACCGCGGTGTCCAGCCCGGCGGGGAGGGCACGGACCACCTCCGCGAGGTCGGCGTCCGCGAGGGCCCGCCAGCAGTCCGCGTCGCTCGCACCGGGCGCGGCGACGAGCAGGTTGTCCCGCAGCGTCCCGGTGAACAGGAAGGTGTGCTGGGCGACGACGGCGACGTGCTCGCGCACCCACGCGACCGGGACGTCGACCAGGTCGTGCCCTGCCAGGCGCACCCGCCCGGCGTCCGGGCGCAGGGCGGTCTGCAGGAGGGATCCGGCGGTCGTCTTGCCCGAGCCGCTCGGTCCCACGAGGGCCACCTTCTCCCCCGCGGCCACCTCGAACGACACGTCCTGCAGGACCGGCACGCCCTCGGTGTAGGCGAAGCCGATCCCCTCGAACTCGACGCCCGCCGCGGTGAGCGGGCCGGGAGCCGTGACCCCGGGAGCGTCGACGACGTCGGGCTGCTCGTCGTGCAGGCGGCGGATCTCCCGGACGGAGGCCATGCCGCCCATGCCGATGTAGAAGAACTGACCGATCCGGTCGAGCGGCTCGAGCAGGAGGGTCGAGAGCAGCACGAGGGCGAGGGCCTGGCCCGGGGTGATCGCACCGTCGGCCAGGCGGTTCATGGCCAGGGCCGCCGCGCCCGTGATCATCGCGAGCGAGAACACCGAGTCGACGACGAGCAGCACGACCTGGTTGCCGGCGAGCATCCGCATGACGTGCCTGCGGACGTCCTCGGCGGCCTCGGCCAGCGTGGCGCCCATCCGTCCGCCCGCGCCCAGCAGGCGCAGCGTCGTCAGGCCCTGGAAGGCGTCGAGGAACCGGGCGGACAGGAGGCGCGAGCTGGCCCGGTACCGCTGGCTCACGGAGCGGAACGCCGCCTGGAAGCCGCCGACCGCGAGCGGGATGGCGGGCACCCCGGCGAGCAGCCAGAGGGCAGCGACGGGATCGATCGTCAGGGCGACCACGACCAGCACGACGAGCGGGACCGTCATCGACGCGATCATCGGCCCGACGAAGGTGCCGCGGTAGGCAGCCGCCCGCTCGACCCCGTCGGTCGCGGTCGAGACGATCCGCCCTGCCCGTTCGCGGGTCCGCTCGGCCACGCCGAGCGCCAGCACGTGCCCGACGACGCCCTGCCGCAGCGTGCGCTCCTCGTGGGCCTGGTCACGGGCACCGAGCGTGGGCACGACCCACGCGGCGACACCTGCCAGCAGCGCGAGGGCCACGAGCAGGACCACGGGTGGCCCCTCCCCGACCAGCAGGTCGTCCATGGCGGCCCCGACCCCGAGGAACACGAGGGCGAGGAGGAGGGACGAGGCCCAGGAGAGCGCCACGGCGCGTGCACGGTTCACGGTTCGACGCTATCGCCGCGCTGGTGAGGAAAGGCTGTCCAAAGGTCCGGGAACGACGGCCGAAGGTCCCGATTCTGACAGTTCTTCAGATGCGAGCGGACAGGCGGTCACCTCCGGGCGACCGCCCGGGATCAGCCGAGGATCGGGTGCAGGATCCAGTACATGATCGCGGCCACGAGAGCGGCGGCCGGGATGGTCAGGACCCAGGCGATGCCGATGTTCTTCGCCACGCCCCACCGGACGGCGGACAGCCGCTTGGTGGCGCCGACACCCATGATCGCGGACGTGATGGTGTGCGTCGTGGAGACCGGTGCGTGCAGCGCGAACGCGTTGACGTAGAGCACGATCGCGGAGACGGACTCGGCGACGAACCCGCGCGCCGGGTCGAGCTCGATGATCTTGCGTCCCAGGGTCCGCATGATGCGCCAGCCGCCCGAGTACGTCCCGGCGGAGATCGCGGCCGCCGCGGCGAGCTTGACCCACAGCGGGATGCCCTCGTCGGGGCTGGCCCAGCCGACCGTGAGGAGCGCCATGAAGATCACGCCCATGGTCTTCTGCGCGTCCTGGAGGCCGTGGCCCAGGGCCATGGCCGCGGCGGACACGGTCTGCGCGAGGCGGAAGCGGCGCGTCGTCTTGGAGGGGGACGCGCGGCGGAAGAGCCACAGCAGACCGACCATGACGGCGAACGCGAGGCCGAAGCCCACGATCGGGGAGAAGATCATCGGCAGGACGACCTTGTCGACGATCGACTGGCCGTAGATCGCGAGCCCGCCGGCGAGGCCGGCGCCCACGAGACCACCGATGAGGGCGTGCGTCGAGGACGACGGCAGCCCGAACCACCAGGTGATGAGATTCCAGACGATGGCCCCGATCAGGGCGCACAGCACCACGACCAGGGCCGTGTGCGGTGGCACGTCCTGGAGGTCGACGATCGAGGTCGCGATGGTCTCCGCGACCTCCGTGCCGAGCAGCGCGCCGGTGAAGTTCATGACCGCGGCCATGAGCAAGGCAGCGCGCGGGGTGAGCGCGCGCGTCGAGACGGACGTCGCGATCGCGTTGGCCGCGTCGTGGAATCCGTTCGTGTAGTCGAAGCTCAGCGCGAGCGCGACGACGAGGACGACAAGAGCGAATTCCACGGAGCTCAGGACTCCTTGAGCGCGATGGTCTCGACGGTGTTCGCGACCTTCTCGAACGCGTCGGCGGCCTGCTCGAGGATCTCGACGACCTCCTTGAGCTTGATGAGGAGGATCGGGTCGGCGACGTTGTCGAAGAGCTCGGCGAGGAGCTTGCGGTGGATCTTGTCGGCCTGGTTCTCGAGGCGGTTGACCTCGACCCAGTACTCGGCGAGGTCGTTGAGCGAGCGCAGGCGCGGCATGGCCTCTGCGGTCAGCTCGGCCGCACGCTGGAGGACCTGGACCTGCTCGGAGACGCGTGCGGGCAGCTCGTCGATCTTGTACAGGACGATGAGGTCCGCGGCCTCTTCCATGTAGTCCATGCAGTCGTCGAGCGCGGAGGCGAGGCCGTAGATGTCGTCGCGGTCGAACGGCGTGACGAACGTCTGGTTGAGGCGCCGCATGATCGTGTGCGTCGCGTCGTCAGCCAGGTGCTCGGTCTCGGCCAGCTTCTTGGCGAGCTCCTTGCGGGTGGGCCGGTCTGCGCCGAGCAGCTCGGCGAGAAGGTTTGCCCCGGTGACCAGGTGCTGCGCGGAGTCAGCGAGAAGGTCGAAGAACGAGGTATCGCGCGGGGTGAGGCGCAAGCGCACGGGAGGCTCCGGAAGGGCTGGACGCTGGTGGGGTTTCACAGGCGAGATGACGACCGCTCAGAGCGATCGCCACCTGGATGTCACAGGTGTTCTGTTGGAAGGTGACGCTGTGGTGAGAAGCGCTCGAGGTGCGCGTTAACGCATCCCTAACGCCCGTCAAATGTAACCGAACTGTCGCCTGAACGTTCAATCGCTCGGGCACCCCGACGGCAGCACCGAGAACGCCTGCCAGGGCAGGGCGGAACGGGGCTCACGTCATGGTGGGGGGCGACGCCGGGCCGGGAGCGCCTGTCGGCGCGAAGGCCGCTCGAAGCGGCTGATGTTGGAGCCCGGGGCTACCGCGACCCGACGTCGTCGTTCATCCTACGCCCGCTCGGCGGGAGCCTCCGAACCGGCTGGTGACGGCACCGTGCGAGCACCGCGCCCCGCTCCCGCGCGCCCGACGGCGGAGCGTCAGTCCAGCTTGTCGGCCCGCCAGAGCGCGGCGGCGTGCTCGAGCTCCTCGGCGGTGCGCAGCAGCGACGAGGCGCCGCGCGTCATGCGCAGCGCCGAGTCCGGGTCGGCGACCTCGCGCGTGTCGGCGTCGAACGCGGCCCCCGTGGCGAGGATGCGGCAGAACGCGGCGGCCCGCTCGAGGGCCACGGCGAGGTCTCCGGCGAACACACCCGAGAGCACGGCGTCCGCGAGCTTGCGCACGTCCTGGGGTCCGGGCGGGCTCGCGACGCCCGCGACGACCTCGTGGACGGGGGCCGCGTCGACGCCGAGCCGGTAGCGCAGCGTCACGGTCTCGGGGTCGCGGCGCACCCACTCGCGCAGGACGTACAGGCGCCAGAGGGCTCCGGGCAGCGTCGAGGGGGCGGAGTCGGCCCAGAGTCCCGAGACGACGTCGAGCCCTTCGGTCTCGACGAGCCGGATGAGCCGGTCGACGACCTCGGGGTCCTCGGACGCGCGGGCGCCGTGCACGATCGCGGCCGCGGTCGTGTGGGCGATCTGGTCGCGCAGCGCGGGGTCGATCTCCCCGGGGAGCTCCTCGGCGTCGCGCGGGTCGAGCATCGCGGGGCGGCGCGGGCGGTGGGTGGGGGTCGGTTGTTCGCTCACCTCTCGATCGTACGCAGGGGCCCGACGGCGGGACTCGCGCGGGCGCGGCGGAGCAGCCCGACGCACGTGAACCGGATCGCAGAAGATGCCCCCTGCAACCATTGCCCTCAGCAACCATTCGGAGTATCGTTGCTTGCAGCAACTAAGGAGCCTTCTCGCGTGTCCCTCTCCACCACCCCGTCGCTCGATGCCCCCCTCGACGACGCGGCACCCCCCACCCCCTCCCCGACCCAGCCCCTCGACGTCCCCGTCATGGAGCTCACGGTCGCGCTCGAGGAGCTCAACCGCGCCCAGCGCGAGGTCTCGGCCCGCCTGTCGCGCGAGCTCGACTTCCCCCGGGCCTCGCTCGGAGCGCTCCGGCTCCTCCAGCGCTGCGGCCCCCTCCAGGTCACCGAGCTCGCGCACCACCTGCGGGTCGACCTGTCGGTCGCGAGCCGCCAGGTGACCCATCTCGCCGAGGCCGGCCTCGTCGAGCGCACCGCGTGCGACGACGACCGTCGCGCCCGCAGCGTGACCCTCACGCCCGCGGGACGCGCCAAGGTCGAGGAGACCTTCGCGCTCCTCACCAGCCGTACCGCCGAGACGTTCGTGGGCTGGACCCCCGAACAGCTCCGGGAGGCGATCCGCCACCTGGAGCGCCTCACCGAGGCGCTCTCGCGCACCTGACCACTCCCCGGGCGACCCGCCCACCCGGCCCGACCTCCGCCGTCGGGCCTTGCCACGACGTTTCGACGAAGAAGCACGACCTATGAATGTGAGACCTGTATGAGCGCTACCACCACCATGACCCGGAAGCAGGTGCTGGAGTCGTTGTCCGGCATCCTGCTCGGGATGTTCGTCTCGATCCTCGCGACCTCCGTGGTCTCGAGCTCGCTCCCCAAGATCATCAGCGACCTCGAGGGGTCGCAGTCGTCGTTCACCTGGGTCGTCACCGCGACCCTGCTGACGACCACCATCTCCACGCCCATCTGGGGCAAGCTCGCCGACCTGACGAACCGCAAGGTCCTCATCCAGGTCGCGCTCGTCATCTCCGTGGTCGCGGCCGCCCTCGCGGGCCTCTCGCAGAACGTCGGCACGCTCATCGCGTTCCGCGCCCTCCAGGGCATCGGCGCCGGTGGCCTCATGGCCCTGGCCATGGTCCTGATCTCGGACATCATCTCCCCGCGCGAGCGCGGCAAGTACATGGGCCTCATGGGCGCGATCATGGCCGTGAGCCAGATCGGCGGCCCTCTCCTCGGCGGTGTCCTCACGGACACCGTGAGCTGGCGCCTCAACTTCTTCGTGGGCCTGCCGTTCGCGATCGCCGCGATCGTCGTGCTCCAGCGCACGCTGCACCTGCCGCCCGTCCCCCGCCGCATCGTCAAGATCGACTACTGGGGCGCGCTGCTCATCAGCGCGGGCGTCTCGACCCTGCTGCTGTGGGTCACGTTCGCGGGCAACAACTTCGAGTGGGTCTCGTGGCAGAGCGCCGTCATGGTCGTCGGCTCGGTCCTCGCGCTGGTCGCGGCGGTCCTGGTCGAGAAGAGCGCGGTCGAGCCCATCATCCCGCTGCACCTGTTCAAGAACCGCACGTTCGTCCTCGCGGTCCTCGCGAGCGTCGCGGTCGGTGTCGCGATGTTCGGCACGGCCGTCTTCCTGAGCCAGTACATGCAGGTGGCCCGCGGCAAGACCGCGACCGAGTCGGGCCTGCTGACGATCCCCATGATCATCGGGACGTTCGTCGCCTCGACGCTCATCGGCCAGCTCATCACGCGCACCGGGCGCTACAAGGCGTTCATGGTCGCCGGTGGCGTGTTCCTCGTCGCGTCGCTCTTCGCGCTGTCGACGATCGACTACCAGACGAGCTTCGTGCTCATCAGCGTCTACCTGTTCTTCCTGGGCGCCAGCATGGGCATGCTCATGCAGAACCTCGTGCTCGCGGTCCAGAACACCCTGGACGTCTCCGAGATGGGTGCCGGCACCTCGACGGTCGCGTTCTTCCGCACCCTGGGCGGCGCGATCGGCGTCTCGGTCCTGGGGGCGATCCTCGCGAGCAAGGTCACGACCTCGATCCAGGACGGCCTGGCCAAGATGGGCGTGCCGACCGACGCGACGGGTGGCACCGTGCCCGACGTCAGCACCCTGCCCGCCCCCATGCGTGACCTGGTCGAGCGCTCCTACGGCGACGGCATCGCCGACATCTTCCTCGTGGCCGTGCCGCTCGCCGTCATCGGTCTGATCTGCGTCCTGTTCCTCAAGGAGGTGCCGCTCGGCACCAAGTCGGGCCTCGACGAGCGTCTCGAGCGCGAGCTCGCGGCCGGCCTGACGGACCTGACCGACGAGATCGAGCAGGAGCACGAGGGCGACTTCGACGCCGAGCAGGCCGTCCTCGCGGGGGCCGGCGACGGCGCCCCGTCCGGGCGCAGCGCGTCGCGCTGACCGCCCACCTGCCGGACCTCACCCGGGGCCGTCGTGGATGCTTGTTCCACGGCGGCCCCGCTGCACGCCATGATGGGGCCGTGACCTCGCCCTCGCCGACCGACCAGCCGGAGCCGACTGTGTCCTCAACACCCACCACCTCGCCCAGCGACGAGTCGCCCCTGTTCGCGCTCGAGCGCGAGCTGCGCGTCCTGACCCGCCGCGCGGGATCGTCCGCGAACGCGATGGCCAAGCGCATCCACCCCGACCTCGACGCGAGCGCCTACCCGCTGCTCGCGCACATCGCCGTGAACCCCGGCGTGCGGGGGTCGGACCTCGCGCAGCAGTTCGGCGTGGGGCGCGCGACCATCTCGCGCCAGCTCGCACGGCTCGAGTCCGTGGGGATGGTGTGCCGCGAGGTGGACCCCGACGACTCCCGCGGCCAGATCATCACCCTCACCGAGGAGGGCGCGACGCTGCTGCGGACCACGCACGAGCGGCGCGTCGACTCGATCTCGCAGGCCCTGAGCGACTGGTCCTCCGACGACGTCGCAGCCCTCGCGGGCCTGCTGCACCGCTACTCGGAGGACGTCGTGCGCTGGCAGGCGACGCGCTGAGATGACGGGCCGGCCGGACGCGGTGCCCGCGGGGCGGCGGGGGTCCGCGCCGTGGTGGCACGGTGCCCGACGGCGCAGCCGCCCGCGCGTCCTGGCCGTCCTCGCGGCCGTGGTCGCCCTGGGCCTCGTGGTGACGACGCAGGTCCCCGACCCCGTCGGTGACGTGGTCGGGGACCTGCTGTACGCGGTCGCGGTCTACGTGGCGCTCGTGCTCGTGGCCCCGCGGCTGAGGCCGTGGGTCGCGGGGGCCGTGGCACTCGCGTGGTGCTGGCTCGTCGAGGCCCTCCAGGCGACGCCCGCGGTCGGCGCGGTGCTCGACGTCGTGCCCGCGGCGGCGTGGGTGCTCGGGAGCACGTTCAACGCGCGTGACCTGCTGCTCTACCTGCTGGGCGTGCTGCTCGCGGTCGGCCTCGACCTGGTCGTGGACGCCAGAGCGG
>NZ_JBHXBO010000156.1:0-9839 GCF_042726775.1 Oerskovia sp. NPDC060287 | reverse complement strand
CGACCGACAGCGACGTCCGGTTCTCGCGGCGCGGGCGGGCCGGGGCGTTGCCCGCGGCCTTGAGGTCCGCGCGCAGCTCCTTGGGGAGCGAGAACATGAGGTCCTCGGTCGCGGTGCGCACCTCCTGCACCTCGCCGTAGCCACGCTCGGCCAGGTACGCGAGCACGTCGTTGACGAGGATCTCCGGGACCGAGGCCCCCGAGGTCACGCCGACCGTCGTGACGCCCTCGAGCCACGCCTCGTCCATCTCCTGCGCGCGGTCGATGCGGTACGAGGCGTCCGCGCCGGCGTTCAGGGCGACCTCGACGAGACGCACCGAGTTCGACGAGTTGGCCGAACCGACCACGATCACGAGCTCGCACTCGGGGGCGAGCTTCTTGACGGCGACCTGACGGTTCTGCGTCGCGTAGCAGATGTCGTCCGACGGCGGGTTCTGGAGCGTCGGGAACCGCTCACGGAGGCGGTCGACGGTCTCCATGGTCTCGTCGACGGACAGCGTCGTCTGCGAGATCCACACGACCTTGTCCGGGTCGCGGACCGTCACGTTCGCGGCGTCGTCGGGCGAGTTGACGATCTGGACGTGGTCCGGAGCCTCACCAGCCGTGCCCTCGACCTCCTCGTGACCCTCGTGCCCGATCAGCAGGATGTCGTAGTCGTCCGCCGCGAAGCGCACAGCCTCCTTGTGCACCTTGGTGACCAGGGGGCACGTCGCGTCGATCGTCTGGAGGTTGCGCTGCGCAGCGGCCTCGTGGACCGCGGGCGAGACGCCGTGGGCCGAGAACACGACGCGCGCGCCCTCGGGCACCTCGTCGGTCTCGTCGACGAACACCGCGCCCTTGTCGCTCAAGGACTCGACGACGTACTTGTTGTGGACGATCTCCTTGCGGACGTACACGGGGGCGCCGTAGTGCTCGAGCGCCTTCTCGACCGCGATCACGGCGCGGTCGACCCCCGCGCAGTAGCCGCGGGGGGCGGCGAGGAGGACACGCTTACCAGTCGGGGAAGTCACCCCACGAGTCTAGGCGACGGGCCTCCGGGGCCGGGCCGGGCCGACGGCCCCGGGTACGGTCCGGGCCAGGTCCTGGCAGCAACTCCACAGGATCCCCACGGGTCGGCGCGCACACAGCCCTCCTGTCAGACCCATGAGGCAGTCTTGACCCGTGACCGACCGCCCCGCCAGCCCCGCCCCGCCGCCCGCGCTCCCCGCCCGGGCTCTCGACACGACCGCCGAGAACCCGTGGCCCGTCCGGCTGCTGTCGAGCAAGATCACGGCGTACATCGACAAGATGGCCCCCGTCTGGGTGGAGGGCCAGGTCGTCCAGCTCAACCGTCGACCCGGCGCCTCGATGGCCTTCCTGACGCTGCGCGACACCGACGCGGACATGTCGCTCCCGGTCGCCGCCCTCGCCAAGGTCTTCGAGGCCGCGAGCACGCCGCTCACCGAGGGTGCGCACGTCGTCGTCCACGCCAAGCCGGTCTTCTGGCCCAAGCGCGGGTCGTTCCAGCTCCAGGCGAGCGAGGTGCGCACGGTCGGGATCGGCGAGCTGCTGGCCCGCATCGAGCACCTCAAGCGGGTCCTGGCCGCCGAGGGTCTGTTCGACGCGGACCGCAAGGTCCCGCTCCCCTTCCTCCCGGCGGTCGTCGGTCTGGTGTGCGGCCGCGAGTCCAAGGCCGAGCACGACGTCGTGGTCAACGCCCGCGCCCGCTGGCCCCAGGTGCGCTTCGAGATCCGCGAGGTCGCGGTCCAGGGCACGGGGGCCGTCGCGCAGGTGAGCGCCGCGATCGCCGAGCTCGACGCGCGCCCCGACGTCGACGTGATCGTGGTCGCGCGCGGCGGCGGCGCGGTCGAGGACCTCCTGCCGTTCAGCAACGAGGCCCTGGTCCGGGCTGCGGCGGCCTGCCGCACCCCGCTCGTGAGCGCGATCGGCCACGAGACCGACACGCCGCTCCTGGACCTCGTCGCCGACTACCGCGCCTCGACCCCCACGGACGCCGCCAAGCGGATCGTGCCGGACGTGGGCGAGGAGCGCGCGCGCGTCCTGCAGGCCCGGTCCCGGATCCGCGCCGCGATCACGCACCAGCTCCAGCGCGAGCAGTCCCGTCTGGACAGCGCACGCTCACGTCCGGTGCTCGCAGCCCCCGAGACCATGATCTCGACGCGCGAGCAGCAGGTCCTCACCGCGAGGGACCGGGCCCGGCGCTCGCTCGACGCGGTCCTGCTGCGCGCGCACGGCGAGGTCGACCGGCTCGCGGCCCAGGTGCGCGCCCTGTCCCCCGCTTCGACGCTCGAGCGGGGCTACGCGGTCGTGCACGGCCCGGACGGCGCGATCGTCCGGTCGCCCGACGACGTGAGCCCGGGCGACGCGCTGCACGTCCGCCTCGCCCAGGGCGCGCTCGACGCCACCGTGCGCTGAGCCCGTCCGGCCACCAGCACAGCAACACAGCACCGCAGCACCCCAGCAACAGACCAGCCCCAGGAAGGCCCACCACCATGAGCACCACCCCGAGCAACCTCGACGTCGCCGACCTCACCTACGAGCAGGCCCGCGACGAGCTGGTCCAGGTCGTGTCCCGCCTCGAGACCGGCGGCGAGCCGCTCGAGGCCTCGCTCGCCCTGTGGGAGCGTGGCGAGGCCCTCGCGGCCCGCTGCCAGCAGTGGCTCGACGGCGCGCGCGAGCGCCTCGCGTCGGCACGTGCCGCGGACGCCCCCGCCGCGGCGGGAGGCTCCTCCGAGGCGACCGAGGACGACTGACCGGTACGCGTCAGGCGCTGGCCTTCTGGGACTGGGCGTCGGCCTGCGCCTGGGCGCGCTCGAGCGAGGCGCGCCGGTCCTCCTCGTTCTCCCGGTCGAGCCGGTCCACCTCGTCCTGGTCGTGCGTGAGGTTCTCCCCCGTCTCGGGGTCGAAGATCATCATCTTGTCGGGGTCGAACCAGAGCTCGGTCGTGTCACCGTCGCGCACGCGCGAGGCCGAGTTGAGCGCGACGACGAACTGGGTCCGCAGGCCCTCGCCGTCGAGCTCGCGGTCCAGCTCCTCGAGCTTCTCGGCGACCGACGCGTGCATCTCGAACGGGACGTACGCGTAGAGCTCGGCCCCGAGCCACTCGGTCACGTCGATCTGGGCGTCGAACGTGCGACCTCGGTCCTTCTTCGTCGGGTCGACGAGCCGGGCGTCCTCGAAGTGCTCGGGGCGCAGCCCCACGATGACCAGCTCGCGCTCCCCGACCGCGCTCACGATCCGCTCGGGCAGCTCGAACGTCCCGAACGGCAGCTCCATGCTGCTCCCGGAGACCTGCCCGGGCAGGAAGTTCATGGGCGGCGACCCGATGAACCCCGCGACGAACAGGTTGACGGGCTGCTCGTACAGGGCGCGCGGGCTCGCGAGCTGCTGCAGCTCGCCCTTGCGCAGCACCGCGACACGGTCCCCGAGCGTCATGGCCTCGGTCTGGTCGTGGGTCACGTACACGGTCGTGGTCGCGAGGCGCCGCTGGAGCCGGGCGATCTCGGTACGCATCTGCCCGCGCAGCTTGGCGTCCAGGTTGGACAACGGCTCGTCGAACAGGAAGGCCTTGGCGTCTCGCACGATCGCCCGGCCCATCGCGACGCGCTGTCGCTGACCACCCGAGAGGTTGGCGGGCTTGCGGTCGAGGTGCTCGCGCAGCTCGAGGAGGTCGGCCGCGTACTCGACCTTCTCGCGGATCTCCGCGTCGCTGAACTTCCCCCTGGTCAGACGCAAGGGGAACGCGATGTTCTCCCCGACGGTCAGGTGCGGGTACAGGGCGTAGTTCTGGAAGACCATCGCGAGGTCGCGGTCGCGCGGCGCCTTCTCGTTGACACGCTGCCCGTCGATCATCAGGTCTCCCGAGGTGATGTCCTCGAGGCCGACGATCATGCGCAGCAGCGTCGACTTCCCGCAGCCCGACGGGCCGACGAGGATCACGAACTCACCGTCGGCGATGTCGATGCTCACCCCGTTCACGGCGGGGAACCCGTCGCCGTACTTCTTGACGATGTCCTTGAGGGTGATCGACGCCATCAGCTCTCTCCTCGGTCGGGGGTCGGGCAGCGAAGGGTTCGGGCGCGTGCTGGTGGGAGGTGCCCGACGGCGTCGCGCACCTCCGAGCGGGTTCTCCCGGGCGCGCGGCGCGCCGTGCGCAGGGGGCGTCGAGCGCTCGGGGCGGGCGGCGCCGTCGGGCCGGTGGCTCTGCTCATCCCTTGACCGCCCCCTGCGTCAGGCCCGAGACGATCTGGCGCTGGAACAGCACCACGAGGATCACCACGGGGATCGTCACGACCACGGCAGCGGCCGAGATCGCCCCCGTCGGCTCCTCGAAGTACGACGCGCCCGTGAAGAACGCGAGCGCCGCGGGCACGGGCCGGGCCGCGCTCGTCGACGTCAACGAGATGCCGTAGATGAAGTCGTTCCACGCGATGAAGAACGCGATGAGCGCCGTCGTGAACACGCCGGGCGCCGCGAGCGGCACGATGACCTTGCGGAACGCCTGCCACGGCGTGGCGCCGTCGACCTGTGCGGCCTGCTCGAGCTCCCACGGGATCTGCCGGAAGAAGGCCGCGAGGGTCCAGATCGAGATCGGCAGCGTGAGCGAGAGGTACGGGATGATGAGCCCGAGCCACGTGTCGTAGAGCCCGATGTTGCGCCACAGGTTGAACAGCGGCGTGACGATCGAGACCACGGGGAAGATCGACACCCCGAGCGCGGTCGTCAGGATCAGCCGCTTGCCCGGGAAGTCGAGGCGCGCGATCGCGTAGGCCGCGAGCGTCGCGAGGACCACGGCGATCGCCGTCGCGATGAGCGAGATGCCCACCGAGTTGCGCAGCGCGGACAGGAAGAGCTCCTGCGCGGACCCGCCCGAGGACAGGATCTGCTCGTAGTTGTCGGTGCTCCACTGCGGGGGCAGGAACGTGCCCGAGTTGATGTCGCTCGGGCCCTTGAAGCTCGTCATGAGGATCGAGACGACCGGGAACAGCGCCCCCACGAGGACGACGACCGTGATGACGGCCCACCACACGCGGGCCCGGGTGCTCAGGACGCTGCCCATCATCGCTCCCCTCTCGCGCCGGCCAGATCGACCTTGAAGAGCTTGATCGCCACGAAGCAGATCCCGATCACGCAGAGGAACAGCAGGACCGAGATCGCCGAGCCCATGCCGATCTGGAGCTGGCCGATCGAGGTCCGGTAGGCCAGCAGCGACAGGACCTCGGTGTTGTTCGCGCCGTTGGTCATGATGAAGACGTTGTCGAAGATGCGGAACGCGTCGAGCGCTCGGAACAGCACCGCGACCATGATCGCGGCCTTCATGTTGGGCACGATCACGCGCGAGAAGCGCTGCCACGCCGTCGCGCCGTCGACCTTCGCGGCCTCCTCGAGGTCGCCCGGCACCTGGGCCAGGCCCGCGAGCAGCAGGAGCGAGATGAACGGCGTGGTCTTCCAGACCTCGGACGCGATGATGACGAACAGGCTCGTGCCCTGGTGGGCGAACCAGTTGAGGTCGGGGCCGACCCCCGGCACCCAGTCGAACCAGCTGTTGACGTACCCCGAGGTGATGTCGAACGCGTAGAACCACGCGAACGCCGAGACCACGGTGATGATCCCGTAGGGCACGAGGATCGCGGTGCGCAGCAGCCCTCGCAGACGCTTGATCGCCCGGTGCATGACGAGCGCGAGCGCGAACCCCAGGACGAGCTCGACCACGACGGACACGACCATGATGAAGAACGTCACCGCGAAGTCGCGCCACCACACGGGGTCGCTGAGGATCACCAGGTAGTTGCCGAGCCCGACGAACGAGCGGTCGTCGGGTGCCGTGAGCTTGTAGTTGAACAGTGAGTCGTAGACCGCCTGGAGGATCGGGTACAGCGTCACGGCCAGCATCACGACGAACGCGGGTCCGGCGAGGTACCAGCCGAGCCGGGCCTCGGCGCGGGCACGGTCGCTGCGTGCGGCCCTGCCCTTCCTGCCGTGCGCGGGGTCCGGGGCGGCGGGCTCGGGCTGGGCGCGGCGGGCGCCTCGGGTCTCGGTGCTCACAGCAGTCGCTCCCCTCGCAGGACGGCGGTGATGAAGTCGGTGGACTTCACGGGGGTCCCGTCCTCGGTCACGCTCGAGGGCGGGTACCAGGTCTGCTGGAGGCCCGTCGAGACCTCGTTGTAGAACGGGGTCTGCGGCCGGGGTGCGGCCTGCTCGAGCGACTGGCGGATCACGTCGTACATCGGGTACGCGGCCTGCACCGCCGGGTCGTCGTACGCCGTGGTGTTGGACGCCGGGTTCCCGTCGGACACGAAGTACGCGGCCTGGTTCTCGGCCCCGACGATGCACTGCGCGGCCTCGTACGCCAGGTCGGTGTGGTCGCTGAACGCCCCGACGCCGATGCTGATGCCGCCGTAGGGCGGGCGGGTGTCCTCGCCCGCCACGGTCTGGGGATAGAGGGTCCAGCCGATGTCGTCGAGCAGCGACTGGTCGAGCGAGCCCGCCTCGACCCCGCCTTGCGTCGACGACCAGACGAACGGCCAGTTGACCATGAACGAGCCCTTGTCCCCCTGGAAGAGCGTGAGGGAGGCGGACTCGTCGGCGCTCGGCAGGCCCGGACCCCCGACGCCCGACGTCCCGATCTCGCCGATGATCCGGGCCGCGTCACGGCCCGCGTCGGTCTCGAGCCCGAGCTTGAGCTCGTCCGCGGGGGCCTCGGGGTTCTCGAGGATCTGGCCGCCCGCGGAGGCGATCAGGGCGTTGATCCACACCGTGAGCGACTCGGCCTTGGCGCCCTGGACCGCGAGGTACTTGTCCTGGGACTGCGCGGCGTCGATGAGCTGGTCCCAGGTCACGGGCTGGGTGAGGTCGAGTCCTGCGGCCTCGGCGACCGACTTGCGGTACCAGAGGAGCTGGGTGTTGGCCCAGAAGGGGATCGCGACGAGCTCTCCCTTCCACGTCGAGCCGTCGATCGCGCCCTGCACGACGTCCTTGGTCGCCGCGGCCGCGACGTCGTCCGGGACGGGGGCGAGGAAGCCCGCCTCGGCGAGCTCGGGGATGAATGGCGGGTCGAGGCTCATGAGGTCGATCGACGAGTCCTTGGCCGCGAGACGCCTCGCGAGCTGCTCGCGCTGGGCGGCGGCGTCTCGCGGCAGGAGGGACGTCTCGATCGTGTAGGCGCCCCCTGCGGCGTCCGTGCACGAGGCCGCGATCGAGGCCTGTCCCCCGTTGTCCGGGTTGATGTACCAGGTGAGCACGGGAGGGCCGGAGCCCTCTCCGGTGCTGCACGCGGCGAGCGGCACGATCGTCGCGACGGCGAGCGCCGCGGCGAGTGCTCGGGTGCGTCGGTGCACGGTCTCCCCTTCGTCCAACGGGCACTGCCTCGTGCCCGTTCTCGGTTGGTTCCCTCCCCCTAGGGCTACACCGTCGCGGGACGTCTCGCCACAGGGGGGACATTCCGGTGGGCTGTCGAGCGGTCCGTGCGACGGCCCGACGGCGCCGCTCGCCCCGCCCGGTCGGGTCGCCGCGTCCACGGCGGGGGCCGGATCGTGAACACCGCCGACGGGACGCGCTCCCGTGAGCGAACATGGAGGTTGTGACCACGACTGAGACGACCGAGCAGACCCCACCCGTGCTGACCCCCGCCCAGGCCTGGGCCATGCTCCGCGACGGCAACGGGCGATTCGTCCGCGACGAGATGGAGCACCCCTCCCAGGGCGCCGCGCGCCGGGCCGAGCTCAGCGTCGCGCAGCACCCGCACACCGTGATCTTCGGGTGCGCGGACTCCCGTGTCGCCGCCGAGATCATCTTCGACCAGGGCCTGGGCGACGTGTTCGTCGTGCGGACGGCGGGTCACGTCCTGGACACCACCGTGATCGGCTCGATCGAGTACGGGGTCAACATCCTGGGCACCCCGCTCGTGGTCGTGCTCGGCCACGACAGCTGCGGTGCGATCGCCGCGGCGGCGCACACCCTCTCGACCGGTGAGCAGGCCGACGGGTTCGTCCGTGCGGTCGTGGACCGGGTCATCCCCTCGATCGTCAACATCACGAGCAGCACGGGCAGCCTCGCGACCCTCGACCCGGACACGCTGCGCCGCGAGCACGTGCGCCACACGGTCGACATGCTCCACGGCTACTCGGCGGCCCTGGCGGACGCCGTGGCCGAGGGCCGGCTCGCGATCGTCGGCGTCGAGTACACGCTCGCGGACGGCCGCGCCCGGCTCGTCGAGGTCGTCGGCGACGTCGGCGAGACCCCGGACGTCTGACCGGCGCCCTCCCGTGCCGGAACCGGTCCGCGCGGGTGGCGTGCAGCACGCACCCGCCCCGCGGCCGGGTTCGAGATCACCCGTGCTCGTGCGGCACCATTAGCCCCATGACTTCTGCCGACGCTTCCGACTACCGCATCGAGCACGACACCATGGGTGAGGTCCGCGTCCCCGCGGCCGCCCTCTACCGCGCGCAGACGCAGCGCGCCGTGGAGAACTTCCCGCTGTCGGGCACTCCTCTCGAGCGCAGCCACATCGAGGCCCTCGCTCGTGTCAAGAAGGCCGCCGCGCGCGCCAACGCCGAGCTGGGGGTGCTCGACGAGGACGTCGCGGCCGCCATCGTGGCCGCGGCCGACGAGGTCGCCTCGGGCGCGCACGACGCCCACTTCCCGATCGACATCTTCCAGACGGGCTCCGGCACGTCGTCGAACATGAACACCAACGAGGTCCTCGCGACGCTCGCCACGCGCTCGCTGGGCCGCGAGGTCCACCCGAACGATCACGTCAACGCGTCGCAGTCGTCCAACGACGTCTTCCCGACGTCGGTGCACCTGGCCGCGACCGCGGGCGTCGTGCACGACCTGATCCCCGCGCTGACGCACCTCGCGGAGGCCCTCGAGGCCAAGGCGGCCGAGTTCGCGACGGTCGTGAAGTCGGGCCGCACGCACCTCATGGACGCGACCCCGGTCACGCTCGGCCAGGAGTTCGGCGGGTACGCCGCGGCCATGCGCTACGGGATCGAGCGCCTCGAGTCGGCGCTCCCCCGCGCGGCCGAGGTCCCCCTGGGCGGCACGGCCGTCGGCACGGGCATCAACACGCCGGCCGGCTTCCCGCAGCGCGTCATCGCCCTGCTGGTCGAGGACACGGGCCTGCCCCTGACCGAGGCGCGCGACCACTTCGAGGCGCAGAGCTCGCGCGACGGGCTCGTCGAGCTCTCGGGCGCGCTGCGCACCATCGCGGTCTCGATCACCAAGATCTGCAACGACCTGCGCTGGATGGGCTCGGGCCCCAACACGGGCCTGGGCGAGATCTTCATCCCGGACCTGCAGCCCGGCTCGTCGATCATGCCGGGCAAGGTCAACCCCGTGGTCCCCGAGGCCGTCCTCATGATCGCCGCGCGCGTGATCGGCAACGACGCGACCGTGGCGTGGGCCGGCGCCTCGGGGAGCTTCGAGCTCAACGTGCAGATCCCGGTCATCGCGCTGGGCGTCCTGGAGTCGATCCGTCTGCTGTCGAACGCGTCGGTCGTCCTCGCGGACAAGACCGTCACGGGCATCACGGCCAACGTCGAGCGCGCGCGTGCGCTCGCGGAGTCCTCGCCGTCGATCGTCACGCCGCTCAACCGCGTGATCGGCTACGAGGCGGCGGCCAAGGTCGCCAAGCACTCGGTCAAGCAGGGCCTCACGGTCCGCGAGGCCGTGATCGACCTGGGCTTCGTCGAGCGCGGCGAGGTCACCGAGGAGCAGCTCGACACCGCGCTCGACGTCCTGTCGATGACGCGCCCGCCGCAGGCGTGACCTCCCGCTGAGCCCGTTCCGCGAGGGCGGGACTCGGCAAGGAACGACGGACGGCGTGGGCCGGGTGCAGTC
>NZ_JBHXBO010000155.1:0-9855 GCF_042726775.1 Oerskovia sp. NPDC060287 | reverse complement strand
GCTCACCTCCCAGGGTGAGCGGCGCCGTCGGGCACGACCTCCTGCGCAACGGCGCGAGGTGCGCCCTCCCGGACGTTTCCCGCGCTGCGCCAGGCCGCCCGGGTGTGGCCAACGAGACAGCGTCGGGGCCGCCGTTCGGGCCGCCCCGTGTAGGTCCCGGCGTGTCGCCGGGCTACCCTGTTACGGGATGTCTCGATGTCGAGACATCGGTAGGCCGGTCAGGGCAGTCAGATGGAAGGACGACACAGGGTGGACCTGTTCGAATACCAGGCGCGCGACATCTTCGAGAAGCACGGGGTTCCCGTGCTGGGCGGCGTGGTTGCCACGACCCCCGAAGAGGCTCGCGAGGGCGCTGAGAAGCTCGGTGGCGGGACCGTGGTCGTCAAGGCCCAGGTCAAGACCGGAGGACGTGGCAAGGCGGGCGGCGTCAAGCTCGCCCACTCGCCCGAGGAGGCCGCCGAGAAGGCGTCCGAGATCCTCGGCATGGACATCAAGGGACACACCGTCCACCGCGTCATGATCGCGGCCGGCGCGAAGATCGCCGAGGAGTTTTACTTCTCGGTGCTCCTCGACCGGGCCAACCGCTCGTACCTCGCCATGGCGAGCGTCGAGGGTGGCATGGAGATCGAGGTCCTCGCGGTCGAGCGCCCCGAGGCGCTCGCCAAGGTCGCGGTGGACCCGACCGTCGGCATCGACCAGGCCAAGGCTGACGAGATCGTCGCCGCCGCCGGGTTCGCCGACGACATCAAGGCGCAGGTCGCCGACGTCATCCAGAAGCTGTGGACCGTCTACAAGGAGGAGGACGCGACCCTGGTCGAGGTCAACCCCCTGGTCCGCACCGAGGACGGCTCGATCGTCGCGCTCGACGGCAAGGTGACCCTCGACGAGAACGCGGGCTTCCGCCACGCGGACCACGCCGAGCTCGAGGACAAGGACGCGGCCGACCCTCTCGAGGCCAAGGCCAAGGAGAACGACCTCAACTACGTCAAGCTCGACGGCCAGGTCGGCATCATCGGCAACGGTGCGGGGCTCGTCATGAGCACGCTCGACGTCGTCGCCTACGCGGGCGAGCAGCACGGCGGCGTCAAGCCCGCCAACTTCCTCGACATCGGTGGCGGCGCCTCGGCAGCCGTCATGGCTGCGGGCCTGGACGTCATCCTCAACGACGAGCAGGTCAAGAGCGTGTTCGTGAACGTCTTCGGCGGCATCACGGCGTGCGACGAGGTCGCCAACGGCATCGTCCAGGCGCTCGCGATCCTCGGCGACGAGGCGAACAAGCCGCTCGTCGTCCGCCTGGACGGCAACAACGTCGAGGAGGGTCGCGCGATCCTCGCGGAGGCGAACCACCCGCTCGTCACCCTGGCCGAGACGATGGACGGCGGCGCCGACAAGGCTGCCGAGCTGGCCAACGCCGCTTCCTGACCCGAGACCCGAGAGAGAAAACAGACAGACATGGCAATCTTCATCAACGAGGACTCCAAGGTCATCGTCCAGGGCATGACGGGTTCGGAGGGCCAGAAGCACACGACGCGCATGCTGGCCTCCGGCACCAACATCGTGGGTGGCGTGAACCCGCGCAAGGCCGGCACCTCGGTCAGCTTCCCGAAGGGTGAGGGCACGGTCGACGTCCCCGTCTTCGGGTCCGTCGCCGAGGCGATCGCCGCCACGGGCGCCGACGTCTCCGTGATCTTCGTGCCCCCGGCATTCACCAAGTCGGCGGTCGTCGAGTCCATCGAGGCCGGCATGCCGCTCACCGTCATCATCACCGAGGGCGTCCCGGTCGCGGACTCCGCGGAGTTCTTCACCCTGGCCGAGGCCAAGGGCGTCCGCCTCATCGGCCCCAACTGCCCGGGCATCATCAGCCCCGGGAAGTCGAACGTCGGGATCATCCCGGCCGACATCACGGGCCCCGGCAAGATCGGGCTCGTCTCGAAGTCCGGCACGCTGACCTACCAGATGATGTACGAGCTGCGTGACTTCGGGTTCTCGACCGCGATCGGCATCGGCGGCGACCCGATCATCGGCACCACGCACATCGACGCCCTCGCGGCGTTCGAGGCGGACCCCGACACCGAGGCGATCGTCATGATCGGCGAGATCGGTGGCGACGCCGAGGAGCGCGCCGCGGCGTACATCCAGGCGCACGTGACCAAGCCGGTCGTCGGCTACGTCGCGGGCTTCACGGCTCCCGAAGGCAAGACGATGGGCCACGCAGGCGCCATCGTCTCGGGCTCGTCGGGCACCGCGCAGGCCAAGAAGGAGGCCCTCGAGGCCGCTGGTGTCAAGGTCGGCAAGACGCCGTCCGAGACCGCCGCTCTCATGCGCGAGATCCTCTCCTGACCTCGCACGCCTGAGCAGCACCTGAGCAGCACCTGAGCATCATCCGTCGGCGTCCGGCCCCTCGTGGCCGGGCGCCGTCGGCGTACCCTGGGGACCCCGCTCCTGGGCGGGTCGCGGGCGCGCCGCACGACGTGCCCCACGACGCCCACCCGATCGACGACGATGGAGACCATGACCACGCCGACCCAGTCCGCCGCAGCCCGGCGCGGGACGCCCCGCACGCTCGAGGAACCCGTCGGGGGTCCACGGCGCCCGCTCGAGGCACCTCGACGCTGGGTCTCCGGTCTCGTCGCAGCGCTCCAGGCGCTCGCGCTCTCGCTCGCCGTCGTGATCCTGCCGGCCGTCGCGGCCTTCCTCGCGTCCTCGGCAGGGCCGGCCGACGACGGCACGGGCTGGGGGCAGTCGGTGTCGGTCGCGGCCGGCCTGTGGCTGCTCGCGCACGGCGTCCCGCTGGCTGCTGCGGGCACGTCGGTCACCCTCGTCCCGCTCGGGCTCACGGCCCTGGCGCTCTTCACGTGCTACGCCTCGGCGCGCCGCTCGGCGCACACCGCCTGGTCCGCGTGGGCCGTGGGCGTGGGCGTGTACGCGCTCATGACCCTGGTCATCGCGCTGCTGTCCGGCGCGGCGCCGGGCTGGGACGTCCTGTTCGCCCCGCTGGGAGGCGCGGTCGTCGCCGCCCTCGGTCTGGGTGCCGGGATCCTCGCGCGCCCCGACGCGCCCCGGGTCGGCGAGCTGACCGCGGTCCTGGACCCCTACGTCCCGCCGGTGGTCCGGCTGGGCGCCCGCGCAGGACTGCTGGGCGTCGCGCTGCTCGTGGGGCTCTCGAGCGTCGTGCTGGGCGTGTGGGTCGTGGCCGGGCGCGCGACCGCGGCCGACATCATCACCGGCCTGGCCCCCGGCGCGGTCGGTGGCCTGATCCTCGCGGTGGCCCAGGTCATGGTCGTGCCCAACCTGGTGCTCTGGGTGAGCTCGTGGATCGCCGGTCCGGGGTTCGTGGTCGGGGACGGGAGCAGCTTCACGACCGCGGCCTCCGAGCCCGGGGCGCTGCCTGCGGTCCCGCTCCTGGGCGCGCTGCCGGGGGCCGAGTGGACGACGGTCCTCGCCTCGTTCTCCCCGGTGCTCGTGGTCGCCACGGGGCTGGTCGCCGGTGCGTTCGTGTGGCGCCGGTGCGGAGGTCTCGACGCCCGCTGGACCGACCTCGGGCTCGCGGTCCTGGGCGTGGCCCTGGCCTCGGGACTCCTCGTGGTGACGCTGCAGGTCGCGGCGGGGGGCGCCGTCGGGCCCGGGCGCATGGCGCACGTGGGTGCGCCGCCCCTGCTCGCGGGCGGGCTCGTCGCGGCGGAGATCGCCGGGGGAGCGGCGCTCGCCCTGGTCTGGGGCAAGGCCGCCGTGACCGAGCGGGTGCGGCACCGCCACGACGAGGAGCCCGACGACGGAGCGCGCCCGGGCGACTGAGATCGCCCCGGGCGTCGGGGCAGCTACCGGTTGCTGACTAGCGGCCCAGCTGGTCCTTGGTCCACTGCTCGCGCGCCTGCTCGTACTGGACCGCGCACTCCTGCTGCGCCGCGACGGTGATCGCGCCGTCCAGGCAGGCCTGGTTGTCCATCTCGATGTCCCACATCGCGAGGCCGCCGATCATCGACAGCGACATGGTCACCGTCAGGCCCAGTCCCACGGCGACCGCGGGCAGCAGCGCCCCGCCGAGCCGGGCACGCCAGACCGCGCGCAGCGCGCGGACGCCGAACACGATGGTCACGACAGCGAAGAACAGGCTCGCGACCCGCCAGGGGAAGGCCAGCGAGCTCGTGACGAGCGTGACGAGCATGAGCAGCCCGAAATGCAGGACCTGGCGCGTCGTGGCGCGCAGCTGCTCGGGGTCGACCTGCGCGAGCGGGTCGGGCTTGCCGGGGCCGCCGGGGCCCTGAGGAGCGCCGGGGCCCGCCGGACCGCCGGTGCGGCCGTGACCGGGAGGCGGGCCCTGCTGCGGGCCCTGAGGCGCGCCGGGAGGTCCTTGCACCGGGGGAGGGCCGGGCTGTCGCGCCTCGTCGGTCGGCTTCTGGGCGCCGGGACGTGGGGGCGCGTACGGGTTGCCCATGGGCAGCTCCTCGGTGCTTCGCGGATGGCACGGGAGCGGGTCGGTGCTCGTCCCGGGCCCGGAGGACGCGGAGCAGACCGGCGCCTCTCCGGCGCGGACTAGGGTGGTGCCTGACTATTCTCCCGCATTCTCCCCCCACCGCAGACGCCCTTGAGGAGCACCGTGCGCACACCTTCCGGTCAGCCCATCGACACGACGAGCGCGGCGCGCGTCGTCGTCCTGGTCTCAGGGGCTGGGAGCAACCTCGCGGCGCTGCTCGCGGCGCACGAGGACCCCGCCTACGGGGCGCGGGTCGTGGGTGTCGTCACGGACAAGCCGGGCGCGGGTGCGCTCGACCTGGCGCGCGACGCGGGGGTCGCCTCGGTCGTCGTCGCGCCGGGTGACTTCGCGGACCGCGACGCATGGAACGACGGCGTCGCGGAGGCCGTGGCGGTCTTCTCGCCGGACCTGGTGGTCCTCGCGGGCTTCATGCGCATCCTGAGCCCGGCGTTCGTGGACCGGTTCGCGGGCCGGACGATCAACACGCACCCGGCGCTGCTGCCCTCGTTCCCCGGCGCGCACGGCGTGCGCGACGCGCTCGCGTACGGCGTCAAGGTCACGGGCTGCACGGTCCACGTGGTCGACAACGGCGTGGACACGGGGCCGATCATCGCGCAGGCGACGGTGACGGTCGAGGACTCCGACGACGAGTCGACCCTGCACGAGCGGATCAAGGTCGCCGAGCGGGCGCTGCTGGTCGAGACGGTCGGTCGCGCCGCGCGCGAGGGCCTGCGGGTCGAGGGTCGCCGGGCGCTGCTGGGCTGAGCCAGCGCGGGGCGGCCGTAGGTCGAGCGTCGAGAGGGTGATGCTGCGCGGGGGCGGCGAAAAGGTGGGGTGCGCAGGGCGCGCCGTCGGGCAGGATCGGGCGGGCGGCACGACTCCGTGCCGCGCGACTCGTCAGGAGGCCGTCCGTGCAGCTCTCGTTCGCCTACCAGGTCACCAAGTGGGACCCCGCGACGCGGACCGTCAACCCTGACGGGAGCGTCGACTGGGCGGAGCGGCCGGACGCGGACGGCTCGATCGAGGCGGCCTGCCTCGACGCGATCTCGACCTTCGCGCGCGAGCTCGGGGTCGAGCGGCTGACGCTGCGCGACATCGAGCTCCGGCACGACGACTCGGACCTCGCCCCGGGGAGCGTCCTGGCCCGGCTCTTCGGGCCGCGCCTGGAGGGCTGCTACGACGGCGCGACCGTGGACGTCGCCGGGGCCAGGCTCCTGGTGCGCGAGGCGCTCCGTGCCGAGAGCTTCGATCCCCCCGCGCCCGAGGAGCCGACGCTGTGGTGCCGCTTCGAGGCCGAGGGGCGCATGTTCGTGCACACGGGTTACGACCTCTACCTGTACATCGGGGCGTCGGAGTCGTGCCTGCCTGCCGTCGAGGCAGTCGCGGCGTCGGGCCTGTTCCCGGTCCTGGTCGAGCAGTCCCCGTACGACCCGACGTCGGCGGGCGCGATGGGAGAGCTGGCCGACGTGCCTCCGGTCGACGAGGTGTTCTGGGCGGCCGTCGACGCCCTGGTCGACGAGCGCGGTGGTGTGCTCCTCCAGGAACACGCTGGTTGGGACCGTTGGCACCGGGTCGTCGCGGGTGGTCCCCGGCCTGTGTTCCGCCCGCGAGCCGTGGTGGAGGTCTGGCCGGACGTGTCCGCCGACGTCGCGGCTGTGCTGAGGGGGATCCTCGACGAGGACGACGACCCGCAGCGCGATCTTGTCTACCTCACGGCGGACGGCGCGGTGCGCTCGGTGCGGATCGACGAGGACAGCCTGCCGGGGATCGAGCGACGACTGGCCGGTGCGCTCGGCGGGTTCGCCGTCCCGACGACGGTCGACGAGGCGCTGCCGATGCTGCTGCACCGCGCGGCATGCCCTGACGCGGACGGTGTGGTCCGGGTCCGGGCCAACCGGTTCTGACGCGCGGGTACCGGGTGGCCACCTGTCGCGCGAGGTGGGTTCCTCGGTTCGAGAAGGGTGCGTGCACCACGGTCCAGGGACCGGTCTCGGCCGGGAAGACGTGTCTCGCATGCCGGGGGACGCGGACCCTTGACTCGCCACATGATCAATGAGTAAGTTGATCAACGTAACTGTTGATCACGACGAGCAGGCCGACATGACCCTCCCGGACGGTTCCCACGACGACACCGACGCAGCCCTCGACCGTGCGTTCCTCGCACTGGCCGACCCGGTCCGCCGGAGCATCGTCGCCACGCTGTCCCGGGGGCCGGCCACTGTCAACGAGCTCGCCGCACCCTTCCCCATCACGAAGCAGGCCGTGTCCCGGCACATCCAGGTCCTCGAGGCCGCGGGTCTCATCACCCGCACCCGGGACGGCCAACGACGACCCTGCCACCTCGACCCCGCCGCGCTCGAACGGCTCACGGCGTGGATCGACGAGTACCGGCTCACCGCGGAGCGGCAGTACCGCCGGCTCGACGCCCTCCTCGGGCGGCTCCAGGCGACGTCGTCGGACCCATCGAAGGAGCAGTCATGAGCAGCACGCACCCCACGACCGTCACCGCCCCTCCGGGGACGCCCTTCATCGAGATCGTCCGCGACGTCGACGCGCCGCGCCCTCTCGTGTTCCGGGCCTTCACCGACCCCACGCTCGTCACGCAGTGGCTCGGCCCCCGCCGCTACGAGATGGTCCTCGACCACTGGGACGCCCGGACGGGCGGCTCGTGGGCCTACACCCATCGCGCAGGCGGCGAGGAGTACGGGTTCTTCGGCGCGTTCCACTCGGTCGTGCCGGACGAGCGCGCAGTCCAGACGTTCGAGTTCGCGGGCGCCCCCGGCCACGTGAGCCTCGACACCGTCTCGTTCGAGGACCTTCCCGGCGGCGGGACCAGGATCACCACGCGCTCGGTCCACCAGTCGGTCGAGGCTCGCGACGCCATGGTCGGCTCGGGGATGGCGGACGGGATGAGCGAGGGCTACGAGCGCCTGGACGAGCTCCTGGCCTCGGACGCCGTCGCCTGACACCCGGTGGGCGGCGGCAGCCCGCCGCCGTTCGCTGCCGGCTCGCCGTCCGATCTGCTGGTGGCCGGGGTTGCTGCGTGCCGGTCGCGATCAGGTGTCTCGTCGAGATGCGGCTCGTGGGGGTCGAACACGCGTCCTGACCCCCACAAGCCGCATCTCGCGGAGGACGTGGCGGGCCCCGGTCGCCACAGGTGCGTGGCGCCGTCGGGCAGGACCTCGATACCTCACCCGCCTCGTCCGCTCGAGGGCGTGCGTCTCGAGATGCGGCTTGTGGGGGGTCGCGACTGCCGCACGACCCCCACAAGCTGCATCTCGCGGGCGGCGACCCCTGGGGGGGGACCCGGACGCCCGCGGTGCGTGGCGCCGTCGGGCAGGCGGACACCGCCACCCACCCGGCCCTGCCCGAGCGCCCACCCGGCCCTACCCGAGCGCCCGCCGACGCCGCCCGCGCGACGCAGCCCGCTCGCGCCCCCCACCCAGCCCCGCCCCCAGCCCGCCGCCAAGAGGGCACGGTAAGATCGGAGACGGCCGCGACTGGCGAGGGTGGGAACGACCACCGGGGAGCGTCCGATCGACCTGTTGGTGCGTCGTCCGCCTGGGCGCCTGGGTGACCGGTATCTTCCCGCGACCCGCTGACGACCCACAGGAGCACTCCGATGTCCGCAGCCCCCACGTCTCCCGAGACCCAGATCGCCGACGACGCCCAGCGTCCCGTGCGTCGCGCTCTGCTGAGCGTCTACGACAAGACCGGCCTGGTCGAGCTGGCCACGGCCCTGCACGCCGCGGGCGTCGAGCTCGTCTCGACCGGCTCGACCGCGTCCACGGTCGCAGCCGCGGGCATCCCCGTGACCAAGGTCGAGGAGCTCACGGGCTTCCCCGAGTGCCTCGAGGGGCGCGTCAAGACCCTGCACCCGCGCGTGCACGCGGGGATCCTCGCGGACACCCGCAAGCAGGACCACCTCGAGCAGCTCGCCCAGCTCGAGATCGCACCGTTCGAGCTCGTCGTCGTCAACCTGTACCCCTTCGCCGACACGGTCGCTTCGGGTGCCGGTCCGGACGCCGTGATCGAGCAGATCGACATCGGCGGCCCCTCGATGGTCCGCGCCGCGGCGAAGAACCACCCGAGCGTGGCCGTCGTCGTCGACCCGGCCGCCTACGGCGACGTGATCGCCGCCGTCCAGGCGGGCGGCTTCACGTACGCGCAGCGCAAGCTCCTCGCGGCGCAGGCGTTCGTGCACACCGCGACCTACGACGTCGCGGTGGCGTCCTGGATGAGCAGCGTGGTCGCGCCCACCGACGTCGTGGACACTGCCGAAGCCGGCCCGGTCTCCACCGGTTTCCCCGCCTGGGTCGGCGCCACCTGGGACCGTTCCGACGTGCTGCGCTACGGCGAGAACCCGCACCAGCGTGCCGCGCTCTACACCAACGGCCACGGTGCCTCGGGCCTCGCGCAGGCGACCCAGCTCCACGGCAAGGCGATGAGCTACAACAACTACGTCGACGCCGACGCCGCGTGGCGCGCCGCGCACGACCACGGCGACGCCCCGACGGTCGCGATCATCAAGCACGCCAACCCGTGCGGCGTCGCGGTCGGCACCGACGTGGCCGACGCCCACGCCAAGGCCCACGCGACCGACCCGGTCTCGGCGTACGGCGGGGTCATCGCGACCAACACCGTGGTGAGCGCGGCCGCCGCAGAGCAGATCGCGGGGGTCTTCACCGAGGTCGTCGTGGCGCCGGGCTACGAGCCCGAGGCGCTCGAGATCCTCTCGCGCAAGAAGAACGTCCGCCTGCTCCAGGTCGACGGCGCCCCGAGCGCAGGCGTCGAGATCCGCCCCATCTCGGGTGGTTTGCTCATGCAGCAGGTCGACCGCATCGACGCCGCGTCGGAGAACGGTGGAGACAGCCCCGAGTCGTGGACGCTCGCGACGGGCGAGGCTGCAGACGCCGAGACGCTCGCAGACCTCGAGTTCGCGTGGCGTGCCGTGCGTGCCGCGAAGTCGAACGCGATCCTGCTCGCCAAGGGCGGGGCAGCGGTCGGTATCGGCATGGGCCAGGTCAACCGCGTCGACTCGTGCCGCCTGTCGGTCGAGCGTGCCAACACCCTGGGCGCCGAGGGCGAGGAGCGTGCGCGCGGCTCGGTGGCCGCGTCCGACGCGTTCTTCCCGTTCGCGGACGGCCTGCAGGTCCTGCTCGACGCCGGCGTCAAGGCCGTGGTCCAGCCCGGTGGCTCGGTCCGCGACGACGAGGTCATCGCAGCCGCGCAGGCTGCCGGCGTCACGCTCTACCTGACGGGCACGCGCCACTTCGCGCACTGACCCGTCCGGCTCGGCGCCCCGTTCAGGGGAGGGGCGCGCCGAGCATGCGGTTCCTGCGGGCCGAGCATGCGGTTCTCGTCCGGGTCGACCCGGACCC
>NZ_JBHXBO010000154.1:0-10030 GCF_042726775.1 Oerskovia sp. NPDC060287 | reverse complement strand
TCACTGGGGAGAGTCGCGCCGGGGCCTCGGACGATTTCACGCTACTGATGCCGGGCCGGGAGGGAGATGAGGGGATCCCACATCCTTGCTCGCGGGGTAAGGGAAAACCCGTACCCCGGGTACCGAGCCCGGGCCGGGTCCGGCGAGGGTCTCAGGTCGTCAGCACGCGCCGCTGTCGGCCCAGGCGCCCCACTGCTGGGAGCCCGGGGCCTCGCCCTGGGTCCAGTACTTCGCCGTCCACGTGCGGCCGGCGTGGCTGACCACCTTGCCGCCCGTGTAGGTCTCGGTCGCGGACCAGGCGGCCGCGAGGCACGTCCCCGTCCCACCGGTCGAGCCCCCGGTGGTGCCACCTGTACCGCCCGTGCTGCCACCCGTCGTGCCGCCCGTGGGCTCGACGACCGTGACGCCCCGCGGGTGGTCGTAGGTCGTCGAGTACGACACGCCGCCGATCGTGACGATCACGTTCGAGAACTGCGCGATCGGCATGGTCCACTTCAGCTGGTTCGTGATGCTGCCGCCCGCGGGGATCCCCCCGAGGGGCACCGTGAACTGCGCGGTGTGGAAGTCACCCTTGAGCCCACCGACGTTCGGGCCCGCGTGCCCCTTCGTGACCGTCGCGGTCTTCATGCCGGACCAGTCGCTCATCTCGCCCGTGTCGGTCGTCCCGTACTGGAAAGAGATGGTCGCCCCCGCCGGGATGTCGGTCTTCGACCGGTTGGTGAAGACGACCTTCGGGTTGATCGGGTAGTTGCTGTCCCCGAGCGCGAACTGGGTGTAGTCGATGCTCATGTCGATCGCCTGCTGGGGCATGACCCGGTCGGCGTTGGCCTTGGTGGCCCCGTAGGCGGTCGTGGCGCTCAACTTCGAGTGCATGAGGTCGACCATGGTCTGGCCGATCTCGTACTGCCCCTTGGCCGAGTTGTAGCCGTAGTCGCCCGCGAGCTCCCAGATCATGATGCCGCCGAGTCCCGTGTCCGCGACGTAGTCGGTCTTGGCTCCGATGGCCTGCGTCGTGTCCCCCGAGAGGAAGACCTTCTTGCTCGCGTTCCACCACCACTCGTTCTTGGTCACGGGATCGAAGTGGTGCTCGTACGAGCCCGTGACCGCCGTCGGGACCTTGTAGGAGGCCGCGTAGTCGCCCGCGATGCCCTTCTGGAGGTTGAGCGCGTGCCAGATCGGGTTCACACCCGCCGGGACCGCGTTGCCCTGGGGATCGGAGTCGAACCAGAGGTTGTCGACGCCCTCGGCCCCGTAACCGCACTTGCCGTTGGTGCCCGCCGGGCACGCGAAGCCCGACGGCGGGACCGCCTTGCCCCCCATGCCGTCGACGCCGCCCTGGACGCCCTGGAACCCCCGCGTGTAGAAACCGACACCGAGATTGACCCGCCCGGCCGGCATGGCGCCGCGGAAGTAGTGCGCGGCCCAGTCGCCGTTGAGGTAGCCCATGCCCTGGTACGCCGTGTAGACGCCCGCGGCCGTGAGCTCGGGGTCCTTGCCGTCGTCGAACAACGGCGAGTTGCCGCCGACGTGCTCGTTCCACGCACCGTGCAGGTCGTAGGACATGAGGTTGACGTAGTCGAGGTACTGGACGACCTGGAAGGCCTCCATCCCCCGCAGCAGCCATCCCGACGACGGCGTCGCGGTCGTCAGCATGTAGTACTCGCCGTCCTCGGCCCCCGCCCTGTCGAGCTTCTCGCGAAGAGTCTTGAGCAGGTTCACGTACCCCTGGAAGTGCTTGTCGCGCTTGGCGTCCGAGAACGCGAAGTCGTCCGGGTTGCCCGCGCCCTTGTTGGACGTGGGGTACTCGTAGTCGATGTCGATGCCGTCGAACCCGTACTGACGGATGAACGCGACCGTCGAGTCCGCGAACGTGTCGATCTTCGCCTGGGACTCCGTCATGGTGTAGAAACCGCCGGACGCGACGCGCTTGCCGTCCGCGTCGAAGTACCCACCCGTCTCGGCCCAGCCGCCGACGGCGGGGATCACCTTGACGCCCGGGTTCGCCTTCTTGTACTTCGCGAGCAGGTTGAAGTGCCCCTGGTACGGCAGGCTCGGGTCCATCTCCGCACCGGCGACGCCAGGCCACGTCATGCCCGTCGACGCGTTGCCGGCCGCCTGCGCGTTGACCGAGATCTTGTTGTCCGCACCCACGTGGGCGAACGCGTAGTTGATGTGCGAGAGCTTGTCCCACGGGATGTCGCTCGCGAGGTAGCGAGGCTGCCCGTTGGCACCCGTGCGCCAGCTCGAGAAGTACCCGATCACGCGGCGGTCGAGCCCGTTGGGGAGCTTCTCCCGGCCGTCGGCGTCGTAGACGTCGCAGTAGGGCACGTCGACGCCGGGGGTCTTGTACATACCGTCGGGACGGCACGCCTCGTGGCCCGTCGCCGGGGTCACGGGCGGCGTGGGCGTCCCCGTGGGGTCGGGGGTGGCCGTCCCCGTGGGGTCGGGCGTCCCCGTGGGGTCAGGGGTGGCCGTCCCCGTGGGGTCGGGCGTCCCTGTCGGGTCGGGGGTGCCGCACACCCCCTGGGACTCCCAGGGGCTCGTCGTCTCGGTTCCCGGGACGTTGCCCTGCGTCCACCACTTCGCGCGGTAGTTCACGCCGCCGTACGAGGCTGTCGCGGACCCGGTGTAGGTGGCCGTCGAGGACCACGCAGGCGCGCAGGCCGTGGCTGCGGTCGAGGACGTGGCGGTGGCCGTGACGACCATCGTCGCGAGCAACGCTGCCGTCGTCGCGAGGGCCGCGCCGACCCGAGCGCGGTGCCCGGTGAGTTTCACGTGCATGAATCTGCCTTCGTTGTGCGGAGCGCGGCACACGGTGTGCATGCAGCGCAGAGGACCGCAGGGCGTCACCCTGCGGGAGGAGGGGCTGGACCCGGGGTCGGTCGGGCACGAGGCGATGCCCCTGCGCGACCGACCCCGGTCCGGCGGCGGAGAGCCGCTCCGTGGGTCCCGCCGACGACCGAGCCTCGTGGGGCGTCGGTCCTCGGCGGGGGCCGGGGGTGCGAGCCGGGGGCGGGGCGGGGTAGCCCGCCCCCGGCTCGGCTGTCAGCAGGCGCCGAGCGCCTGCCACGGGCCGTACTGCTCGGCTCCGGGCACGTTGTTCTGCGTCCACCACTTGGCCGTGTACTTCTGACCCTGGTGAGAGACGGTCGCGCCGCCCGAGTAGGTCGCGGAAGCGGACCAGGCCGGTGCGGTGCACGTCCCCGTGCCCGTCGTGCCACCGGTGGAACCGGTCGTGCCGCCCGTCGTCCCACCGGTCGTGCCACCCGTCGGGTCGGTCGTGCCGCACGCGGCGACGAGCTCCCAGGGGCTCCCAGCCGTGCCGGGGGTCTCGTTCAGGGTCCACCACTTGGCCTTGTAGTTCTTGCCGCCGTGGGACACCGTCGCGCCACCGTTGTAGGGGCTGCTCGCAGACCAGGCCGGCGCGCACGTCGTCCCCGTCCCGCCCGTCGGGTCCGTCCCTGTCGGGTCGGTGCCCGTCGGGTCCGTCCCGGTCGGGTCAGTACCCGTCGGGTCGGTGCCCGTCGGATCCGTCCCGGTCGGGTCACCACCGGTCGAGCCGCCCTCGACCGGCCCGGTCGCAGCGGCGCGGAACTTCGTCGCGAGCCCCTTGAGCAGCGAGCCGTCCTGGTTGCCCGTGAGGTCCCACCACATGGCCCCGCCGAGCTTCTTGCCGGCGATGTAGTCGCCCTTCACACCGACGGACCTCGGGTCGTCGAAGCTCCACCACTGGTTGCCGTCGTAGCGCCAGGAGGCCACGGATACCGGGTCGAAGTACCCCGTGCCGAGGTTCTTCAGCTTGTCGTAGTCCTCGTTGCCGGCCTCCCACGTGCCGGGCCCTGCATCGGTCGCGACGCCCCAGGGGGCCGACGACGTCGCGCCCTTCCAGCCGCGCCCGTACATCGCGAGGCCCACCGTGAGCTGCTTGGCCGGGACTCCTGCGTCGAGGTAGGCCTTGACGGCCTTGTCGACGCTGTACCGCTTGTCCGCGGGACGCGTGTCGGTCGGGTCGTCGTACAGGTTGCCCTGGTGGCCCGTGAGGGTCTTGTTCCAGGCACCGTGCAGGTCGTAGCCCTGGATGTTCCCGAAGTCGAGGTACCGGTAGTTCTCCGGGTCGTTCCACCCGCCGGACGCGATGTCGTCGGGGTTGGCCGGGAGGAACGCGCTGAGCTGGTAGTGCTTGCCCGTCGTGGCGCCGTACGCGTCGAGCTGGGTGCGGAACTCCTTGAGGAGCGCCTTGAAGTTCGCCTTGTCGTTCGCGACGTCGACGATGTTGCCGACCTCGCCGTTGAGCGAGCCGGGCCACTCCCAGTCGATGTCGAAGCCGTCGAACACGCCCGCTGCCGAACCGGCGCCACCGCGGCCGTCGACGACGGGCAGGTTGCCCTTCAGGTACAGGTCGATGCACGAGGACACGAGCTTCTTGCGGCTCGCGTCGGTCGCGGCGGCCTTGGAGAAGTTCTTGGACCAGGTCCAGCCGCCGATCGAGAGCATGGCCTTGAGCTGGGGGTTCTTGGCCTTGAGCTGCTTGATCTGGTTGAACGAGCCTGCGAGCGGCTGGTCCCAGGCGTCGGCCACGCCCGCGACCGAGTTGGCCGCGGTGTAGCCCATGCCGTAGTCGGCCCACGCGTCGCCCGCGCCGTCGGACCCGTTGGGGCCGGTCCCCTGCGCCTTGTTGGCCTCGAAGCACGTGAGGGTCTGGTGGTGGATGTTGCCGAACGCGTAGTTGAGGTGCGTCAGGTCCGCGGCGGCGCCGGAGTCCTGGAGCTCCTTCATCTTGAAGTCACGCCCGTACACACCCCACTGGGTGAAGTACGCGACGTTGCGGTAGCCGTTGATCGCGCTGTCGCCAGAGGTGGCGGTCGCGGTGGCTGCGGGGACCGGGGCTGCGGTCGCGGCGCCGGTGCCGGCGACCAGGGACGCGGCGAGCAGGGCCGTCGCGGTCAGTCCCGCGGCCACCTTCCTCGCGTGGCCTCGTGGGGTTCTCAGTCGCATGTGTCTACCTCACTGGGTGGGGGCGCTCGGCCCGGTGACCCCGGACGTCGTTGCCCAGGAACACCCCGACCCTAGGGAGCGACCACGCCCTCGTGAATCAGCGTTTCCCACATTGTTCACCTCGCGTACATACACGGGTCCGCGTAGGTGTTCCCCCGTACGTACCGTCCGCGGACGTACGTGCTCTCAGCGCCCGACGCCGTGGGCCCTCAGCGTCCGACGCGGTGCGCGAGCACCGCGAGCTCGACCCGCGAGCGCACCCCGAGCTTGCGGAAGACGCGTCCCAGGTGCACCTCGACCGTGCGGACGGAGAGGTAGAGCTGGTCCGCGGCCTCACGGTTGGAACCGCCCTGCACCACGAGGAGCGCGACGTCGAGCTCTCGCTCGGTCAGCTCGTCGGACCACCGCCCGCGCAGCTCGTCGAGCGCGTCGTCGGACACGTCGCTCTCGCGCGCGGCGAGCCGTGGCCTCCCCAGGCCCGACGACGTCGCTCCCGTCCTCACCCCGGCTCCGCCCGGGGTACCGGGACCGGCGTGCACATCCGGGGCGAGACGGGCGTCGGGCGTCGCGAGGCCGTCGTCGAGCAGCGCGAGAACCCTCGTCAGCTCCTCGTGCGCCTGCCGGGCCCACGCCCGCGCACCCGACTGCGTGAGGAGCTCGACCGCCGAGAGCAGGTGCTCGTGCGCAGCGGGCAGGTCCCCCCACCGGGTGAGCGCGCGCCCCAGGCACAGCTCGGTGCGGCCGTGCTCGAACGGCGAGGCGATCCCGCGACCCGCCGACGCGACCGCGTCGCGCAGCACGACCGCGTCCTCCGGACGCGCCAGGGCGATCTCCGCGCGGGCGAGCGTCGCGACCCGGTTCGCCGGGGAGAGGTCCTTGGCCTCGACCCTGCGCCGGGCGAGGGCGCGCTCGGCCGCGTCGGGCCGTCCCGCGAGCACCCACGCCTCGACGTCGTCCATGCCCGGCAGGTGCAGCATGTGCGCGCAGTCCCGTCGGTCGGTCTCCGCCGCGAGCTCGAGCAGGGTCGCCGCCTGGGTGTGGTGCCGCGCGAACGACGCCCCGATGGCCCGGTCGACCAGGAGGCCGAGCCGGACCGGGCGCGACGTCGGGCACGAGCACGTCTCCTCGAGCGCCGTCGCGAGCGTCCCGACGCTCCCGTGGACCGCCATGTCGAGGCGCCGGGCGACCGCGACGCCGGTCCCCGCGAACGGCAGACCGACGGGGAGCCGGAAGGCCGCCTCCTCGAGCTCGCGGCGCGCCCTGGTGATGTTCCCCGACCAGAAGTGGACCAGGACCTGTGCGAGGCGCAGGTGCGCCTCGACGTACGGGGTCACGGCCCCCGCCGGGGTGTCGAACCAGCGGCCCCCGGAGTGCACCGGGGCGAGGTTCGCGACCGCGCTCGCGAGCGCCTGGCCCGCGACGTCGAGCGCGTCCTCGTCCGCGAGCGAGATCGCGCGGCTGACCTGGGAGTAGGCCTCCTGCTCCGCGGTGAGGGCCGAACCCGGTGTGCACGGTCCTCCGCCGCGCTCCCCGACCCCGTAGTTCGCGAGCCAGGAACGGGTGATTTCCAGGCCCCCGACGCCCTGCGTGCAGCGCCGGGCCAGGCGCTTGGCCGCGTCGAACGCCTGCGCGGCCGCGACGCCGTCGCCTCGCTCGGCATGCAGCGTGGCTGCGCTCGTCAGCCCGCGCACGACGTCCCCGATCTCGCAGCTTCCAGCCGCTTCCCGTGGGTTTCCGTCCCGGTCGACGCAGCACGTGCACGCGTCGTCGGTGTCGGCGAGCGCGAGGTAGGGCGCGATCACGTCGTCGGGAACCTGCCCCTGGACGTGCGTGAGCGCGACGACCAGCGGGCCGAGGATCTGGGCCGCGCTCACGGCGCCCTCGCAGCGGGCGGCCCGCCGCAGCCAGTCCGCGGCGTCGTGCACGTGCCCGGACTGGAGCGCAGCGGTGCCGGCGAGGACGTAGGCCTCCCCGCGCTCGGTCCCCGTGGCCTGGCTGGCGGCCTCGCGCGCTACCTCGTGCGCCCAGACGACGTCGCCCCGGTCGAGCAGGCGCTGCGCGAGGGACACCAGGCCGGGGACCAGCGCCGCGTCGCCCGCGAGGGTCGCGAGCGCCGTGTGCCAGGTCGCGATGTCCTGCTCGTCGACCGCGGTGTGGACCGTGGCCAGGCGCAGGTGCGCTGCGGTCTTGTCCGCGAGCCGCGCCTCGCCGTGCACGAGCGAGCGGACGCGGGGGTCCGTGAAGGCGAACCTTCCCGAGACCAGCGACAGGTACCCCGAGAGGGGGCCGTCGAGGACCTCCTCGATGCTCAGGCCCGAGGCGGCGAGGAGGATGTCGGTGCGTTCGACGACCGCGACCGCCGCAACCAGCAGCGCGCGTCGCTCGTCGGGCGCGAGCTCGCCGAGGCGCTCGCCGAGCAGCCTGCGCACCGCGGGGACCGGCGGGAGCGGGTCCGGCAGGATGGCGGTCCCGGCGAGCTGCTCGGTCGAGAGCGTCCGGGCGGTCTGCGAGATCGCGGCGGCGTTCCCCGCCAGGTGCGTCGACAGCCTCGCGGCGACGTGCGGGGCGACGGACAGCCTCTCCTCGACGAGGAGGAGGTGCAGGGCCTCCGCGGGCCCGAGCGGGGCGAGCTCACGCACCTCGACGGGGTACGGCAGCGGGCGCTCGAACCCGCCCGGGACCGACGTCGCGAGCAGGACGAGCGAGGCGCGTCGCTGGGCCACGAGCCCCACGATCACGGCCCGGCTGATCTCGTCGACCAGGTGGAGGTCGTCGGCGAGCAGCACGACCGTCCGGTCGGGGACCGACTCCTCGAGGTACTCCGCGAGAGCGACGGCGCCGACCTCCGGGAGGTACCCGTACTCGGGGTCCGCGACGTCGAGCGGGCGCACCAGGCGGTCGGGGACGTGGCGCCCTGTCGCCTGGGCCAGCTGCGAGACGATCGACCGAACCGCGCCCCCCGAACGCTGCGCGCCGACGCTCTGCGCGACCCGCAGGACGAGCGGCTGGCGAGGCCCCTGCGTCTCGTGGAGAGCCTCGTGGACGAGCTCGAGCGTGGTGCTCGCACCCATGCCCGGCTCGCCCGACCACACGAAGGCGCCGCGGCCGTCCGCGACCGCGGCCAGCGCGAGGTCGATCTCCGCCCTCCGCGAGGACAGCCTCTCCGGCCGGTGCTCGATGGCCGTGCGGGACGCGCGTCCCTGCTCTGAGGTCAGGAAGTCTTGCTGGCTGGCTGGCATGTCAGACCCTCCCGTCCGGGGCAACGATGGCCGGACGACTCTCAGGAATGTTAACAACCCGACGTAAAGCCAGGCATCCTGTGCTGTTACCCGTGCGTGTCCACGACGGTCTCCCCCGTGGTGGCTTGCCGCCACCGGAGACCAGGTCTAGGGTGACCTCGTCCCTCCGTCCTGACTGCCGAATGCTCGGTACCTCAGTACGTGCACGGAACCAGAAGCAGATGAGAAGGAGGTGAGAGCGATGCAGGACGGCAGCAGTCATAGATCCCCGCACTGCGCGTTCGCACCCCTTCGTCCTGCCCGCTGACCTTCGTCAGCCCTTCCGGCCGGCCTTCCGGGGCGGTCGCCAGTGCGCTCCGTGCACCGTTTCCCCCGCCGCTCCTCGACCCCGCGCTCTCGCGCGCCGTCGGGCCCGGCGTCCGGTCGGCACCGTCGAGAGCACGGCGCCGGGAAGGACCAGCATGTCGACGACGACCCACCTCAGCACCGCACGCCCCACCACGTTCGGCGGTCGCGTGCCGCACGCGCGACGCGGCGACCCCGCGCCCGCCCGGCCCAACCTCGAACGACAGTCGATCACCTTCACGATCGGCCTCTACCTGTTCATCTGCACGGCCCTGCTCGGGACCCACCTCGTGGCCTCGCGAGCGGACGCGGCTCCGGAGGCTCCCACCACCGCGGTGACGTCCTCCGCTGTGAACTCGACCGCGGGACCCGGTGCGACGCCGTCGGGCCGCGTGCCCGTGCAGGAGGTGACCCCGTGACCACCACGCCGCCCACCCTGCTCGAGTCGCCCGGCGCGCACGACGCGCACAGGGTCCAGCCCACGCCGACCACGCGCTCCTCCCCCGCCCCGGGACAGCGCTTCGACCCCCGCACGCTGCGCCGCCACTGGCTCCAGGTCGCGTCCCAGGACCCCGGTGCGCTCCAGCACGCCCGCGACGAGGGCGTCGACTTCGCGGTCGCCGGCGGGCGGGTCTGGGAGACCGACGAGCACGTGTACCTGCCCGTCGTCGCGACGTACCGGCAAGGAGAACGGGTCGCCCGCGAGACGCTCGTGTTCGCGCTGTCCCCCGACCGCGTCGCGACGCTCCAGCCCACCAGGCACTACCCGATCTTCGACAAGGCCATCGCGCGGATGCGGCGCACACCGCGGCTGGTGCAGTCGTCGTACGGCGTCATGTACGCCCTCGTCTACGCGCTCAACGAGGCCGCCGAGCGCGTCATCCACCACGCGAGCGACCTGCTCGAGGAGATGTCGGACCAGATCGAGGAGGCCACGCTGGGCTACGACCGGCGAGGTCGGGAGATCGGCGTGACCGACATGCAGGGCACCATCTCCCGCATGAACCGGGCCGAGGAGATCGTCTCCAGCACGCAGGAGTCGCAGCTCTCGCTCGCGCGGGCCGCGCGGCACCTGCGCAGCGAGATCGCCGACACCGACCCCGTGCTCGCAGGGCTCGTCGAGACCCTCATCGCGGACATCGACGGCGTCAAGGAGCACGCGAGCTTCGAGCACGACAAGGTCCGCTACCTGCAGCAGGCGATCATGACCTCGCTCGACGTCAAGCAGAACCAGATCGTCAAGGTCTTCACGATCATCACGGCCGTGTTCCTGCCCCCGACGCTCATCACGTCGTTCTACGGCATGAACTTCACGCGCATGCCCGAGCTCGAGTGGGAGCTCGGCTTCCCGTGGATCGTGCTCGTGACCCTCGTGGCGGCCGTGATCCCGCTCGTCTACATCAAGCGGCGAGGCTGGCTGCGCTGACCGCTCGCGCCCCCGGACGCGCCGA